>NZ_QFXN01000153.1:0-81797 GCF_003144775.1 Enterobacter sp. CGMCC 5087
ACCTCCACCTGCGACATCCTGACGGCGGATAAAGGCACCGTCGGCGACCGCGCGGTGAAAGGCATCTGCGGCCAGGTTGACGGCAGCGTGGTGCCGGACTTTATCGGTCTGGAAGCCGGTCAGTCCGCGTTTGGCGATATCTATGCCTGGTTTGGCCGCGTGCTCGGCTGGCCGCTGGACCAGCTGGCGGCGGCGCATCCTGAACTGAAAACACAGATAGCAGAGAGCAAAAAGCAGCTCCTGCCGCAGCTCACCGAAGCCTGGGCAAAAAATCCGTCTCTCGATCACCTGCCGGTGGTGCTGGACTGGTTTAATGGCCGCCGCACGCCGTTTGCCAACCAGCGACTGAAAGGAGTGATCACCGATCTCAACCTGGCGACCGACGCCCCTACGCTGTTCGGCGGTCTGATTGCCGCAACGGCCTTCGGTGCCCGCGCCATTATGGAGTGCTTCACCGGGCAGGGCATCGATGTAAACAACGTGATGGCGCTGGGCGGCATCGCCCGTAAAAACCCGGTGATCATGCAGGCCTGCTGCGACGTGCTGAACCGTCCGCTGCAGATTGTGGCCTCCGATCAGTGCTGCGCGCTGGGCGCGGCGATTTTCGCCGCCGTGGCCGCGGGGGTCCATGCCGACATCCCGACCGCACAGCAGCATATGGCGAGCGCCGTCGAAAACACGCTCCAGCCGCGCGCCCAGCAGGCACAGCGCTTTGAACAGCTTTATCAGCGCTACCAGCAATGGGCAAAAAGCGCCGAACTTCACTATCTCCCTGTCGCCGCCCCGGCCAAAAGCACCGCGGACACTACGGCAACCCTGACCCATTAAGGACACGATGATGACCATTTTTAATAACTATGAAGTGTGGTTTGTGATTGGCAGCCAGCATCTGTACGGACCGGAAGCGCTGCAGCAGGTGACGAAACACGCGGAGCACGTCGTTAACGCGCTGAATGCGGAAGCTAAACTGCCGTGCAAACTGGTGCTGAAACCGCTGGGCACCACGCCGGATGAAATTACCCACATCTGCCGCGACGCCAACTACGACGATAAATGCGCCGGTCTGGTGGTGTGGCTGCACACCTTCTCACCCGCCAAAATGTGGATCAACGGCCTGTCTATCCTCAACAAACCGCTGCTGCAGTTCCATACCCAGTTCAACGCCTCCCTGCCGTGGGACAGCATCGACATGGACTTTATGAACCTGAACCAGACCGCGCACGGCGGCCGCGAGTTCGGCTTCATCGGCGCGCGTATGCGCCAGCAGCACGCGGTGGTCACCGGCCACTGGCAGGACGGCAAGGCGCAACAGCGTATCGGCTCCTGGATGCGCCAGGCAGTATCCAAACAGGATACCCGCCATCTCAAAGTGGTGCGTTTTGGCGACAACATGCGTGAAGTGGCGGTCACCGACGGCGATAAAGTGGCCGCGCAGATCAAGTTCGGCTTCTCCGTGAATACCTGGGCCGTGGGCGACCTGGTGCAGGTGGTGAATGAAATCAGCGACGGCGACGTGAGCGCGCTGGTGGACGAGTACGAAAGCAGCTACCGCCTGACGCCTGCGGCACAAATCAACGGTGACAAGCGTCAGAACGTGCTGGACGCGGCGCGCATTGAGCTGGGCATGAAGCGCTTCCTGGAACAGGGCGGCTTCCACGCCTTTACCACTACCTTTGAAGACCTCCACGGCCTGAAACAGCTGCCGGGTCTGGCAGTACAACGTCTGATGCAGCAGGGCTACGGCTTTGCGGGCGAAGGCGACTGGAAAACTGCCGCTCTGCTTCGCATCATGAAGGTGATGTCAACCGGTCTGCAGGGCGGCACCTCCTTCATGGAGGACTACACCTACCACTTCGAAAACGGCAATGACCTGGTGCTCGGCTCGCACATGCTGGAAGTGTGCCCGACGATCGCCGTGGAAGAGAAACCGATCCTCGACGTGCAGTACCTCGGCATCGGCGGCAAAGCGGATCCGGCGCGTCTGATCTTCAACACCCGTACGGGCCCGGCCATCAACGCCAGCCTGATCGACCTGGGCGATCGCTTCCGCCTGCTGGTGAACTGCGTCGATGCGGTTGAAACGCCGCACTCTCTGCCGAAACTGCCGGTGGCCAACGCCCTGTGGAAAGCACAGCCTGACCTGCCAACCGCCTCAGAGGCCTGGATCCTGGCCGGTGGCGCGCACCACACGGTGTTCAGCCACGCGCTGGATCTGAACGACATGCGTCAGTTCGCCGAGCTGCACGACATCGAGCTGACCGTCATTGATAACGATACCCGCCTGCCCGCCTTCAAAGACGCGCTGCGCTGGAACGAAGTCTATTACGGTTCAAAACGCTAAGTACGGAATGCCCGGTGGCGCTGCGTTTACCGGGCCTACGGTTCTGTAAGCCGGATAAGCGAATCGCCATCCGGCAGGAGACAACAATGTTAGACGATCTCAAACGTCAGGTGCTCGAAGCCAACCTGGCGCTGCCGAAACATAATCTGGTCACCCTGACATGGGGCAACGTCAGCGCCGTTGACCGCGAAAAAGGCGTGTTCGTGATTAAGCCTTCCGGCGTGGATTACACGGTGATGACCGCAGACGATATGGTCGTTGTCAGCCTTGAGACCGGCGAAGTGGTCGAAGGTAAGAAAAAACCGTCCTCCGATACGCCGACTCACCGCCTGCTGTACCGGTCATTCCCGACCATCGGCGGCATCGTGCATACCCATTCGCGCCACGCCACCATCTGGGCGCAGGCGGGCCAGTCCATCCCGGCGACCGGCACCACGCACGCTGACTACTTTTACGGCACCATTCCCTGCACGCGTCTGATGACCGACGCCGAGATTAACGGTGAGTACGAGTGGGAAACGGGGAACGTGATTGTCGAAACCTTCGAAAAACAGGGGATCGACGCCGCGCAGATGCCCGGCGTGCTGGTGCACTCCCACGGCCCGTTTGCCTGGGGTAAAAACGCAGAAGACGCGGTGCATAACGCCATCGTGCTCGAAGAGGTCGCCTATATGGGGATCTTCTGTCGCCAGCTGGCGCCGCAGCTGCCGGATATGCAGCAAACCCTGCTGGATAAGCATTACCTGCGCAAGCACGGCGCGAAGGCCTATTACGGTCAGTAGACTGTATATAAACCCAGCATTAAATTCTTAACCAGGCTATAATCAGGCTTGGTTTTGTTTTCTGGGATAACGGCGTGGCGCAGGCGCAAGAAGGTTTTTTACTGACCCGACACTGGCGGGATACCCCTCAGGGCACCGAGGTCGCGTTCTGGCTGGCAACCGATAACGGTCCGCTGCACGTTACGCTGCCCCCGCAGGAATCCGTTGCCTTTATTCCTGAAGCCAACGTCGAGAAGGTGAAGCAGCTGCTGCGCGGCGAAAACGGCTGGCGCATCACCCCGCTTGAGCTGAAAGATTTCCACCGCCAGCCGGTTTACGGCCTCTACTGTCGCGCCCATCGCCAGCTGATGCGCTATGAAAAACTGCTCCGCGAGGCGGGCGTGACTCTCTACGAGGCGGATATCCGCCCACCGGAACGCTTTCTGATGGAGCGGTTTATTACCGCCCCCGTCTGGGTCGACGGCACCGCGCATAGCGGCAGCCTCGTTAACGCGCGCATGAAGCCCAATCCGCACTACCGCCCGCCGCTGAAGTGGGTCTCTCTGGATATCGAAACCACCCGCCACGGTGAACTGTACTGCATCGGTCTGGAAGGCTGCGGCGATCGTGTTGTCTATATGCTCGGGCCGCCGAATGGCGATGCCTCCGCGCTGGATTTCCGGCTTGAGTACGTCAACAGCCGCCCGCAGCTGCTGGAGAAGCTTAACCAGTGGTTTGCCGACAACGACCCCGACGTCCTGATCGGCTGGAACGTGGTGCAGTTCGACCTGCGCGTGCTGCAAAAGCACGCCGAGCGCTACCGCATCCCGCTGATGCTGGGGCGCGGAAACAGCGAGCTGGAATGGCGTGAGCACGGTTTTAAGAACGGCGTTTTCTTCGCGCAGGCTAACGGTCGCCTGATTATCGACGGCATCGAGGCGCTTAAGTCCGCCTTCTGGAATTTCTCCTCTTTCTCTCTGGAAGCCGTCGCGCAGGAGCTGCTTGGCGAAGGTAAATCCATCGACAACCCCTGGGACAGAATGGACGAGATCGACCGGCGCTTTAATGAAGATAAACCGGCGCTTGCCACCTATAACCTGAAAGACTGCGAGCTGGTCACGCAGATTTTCCACAAAACCGAGATTATGCCGTTCCTGCTGGAGCGCGCGACGGTAAACGGCCTGGCGGTCGACAGGCACGGTGGATCGGTTGCCGCCTTTAGCCACCTCTATTTTCCGCGCATGCACCGGGCGGGATACGTCGCCCCCAACCTCGGGGACGTGCCGCCGCAGGCCAGCCCCGGCGGATACGTCATGGACTCCCGACCAGGATTGTATGACTCCGTTCTGGTGCTGGACTACAAAAGCCTCTACCCGTCGATTATCCGCACCTTCCTCATCGATCCCGTCGGGCTGGTTGAGGGCATGGCCCAGCCGGATGATGAGCACAGCACGGAAGGTTTCCTCGGCGCACGCTTCTCGCGGGAAAAACACTGTCTGCCTGAAATCGTGGGAAACATCTGGCACGGCCGCGATGAGGCCAAGCGCCACGGCAACAAGCCCCTTTCTCAGGCGCTAAAAATCATTATGAATGCTTTTTACGGCGTGCTGGGCACCAGCGCCTGCCGCTTCTTTGATCCACGTCTGGCCTCCTCTATCACCATGCGCGGGCACGAGATCATGCGCCAGACCAAAGCGCTGATTGAGTCCCGGGGCTATGACGTCATCTACGGCGACACGGACTCCACCTTTGTGTGGCTTAAGGGCGCGCATTCAGAAGACGACGCCGCGCAAATCGGCAAAGCGCTGGTCGCCTTCGTGAACGACTGGTGGCAGGAACATTTGCAGAAAGAGCGGTTAACCAGCGCGCTGGAGCTGGAATTTGAAACCCATTTCGCCCGCTTTTTAATGCCCACCATTCGCGGCACCGATCAGGGCAGCAAGAAGCGCTACGCCGGGCTGATTCAGGAAGGCGACGCGCAGCGGATGGTTTTTAAAGGGCTGGAGACGGTACGTACCGACTGGACGCCGCTGGCGCAGCAGTTCCAGCAGACGCTCTATCTGCGGGTGTTTCGCAATGAGCCGTATCAGGACTACGTGCGCGAGACGATAGCCAGCCTGATGGCGGGCGAACTTGACGCGCAGCTGGTGTACCGCAAGCGCCTGCGCCGCCCGCTGGCGGAGTACCAGCGCAACGTTCCACCGCACGTACGCGCCGCGCGTCTGGCGGATGAAGAAAACGTACGCCGCGGCCGCGCGCCGCAGTATCAAAACCGGGGAACCATTAAATACGTCTGGACCATTAGCGGCCCGGAACCCGTGGATTATCAGCATTCTCCTCTGGATTACGAACACTATCTGACGCGTCAGCTTCAGCCGGTTGCCGACGGAATTTTGCCCTTCATCGACGATGATTTTGCTACACTAGTGACAGGGCAACTTGGCCTATTTTGACGCGTGACGAAATGGCTGCCATCCAGTACCATAGCGCCCTTTCCATTCCCGGACCCATTTTTCGATGACCGTCTTTTTTGACGGTAGTCGAACTATTGCCTGCAATTAAAGATTAGAGCCGAACAACTATGCCTTTTACACTTGGTCAACGCTGGATCAGCGATACAGAAAGCGAACTTGGATTAGGAACCGTCGTAGCAATCGATACGCGTATGGTTACCCTCCTCTTCCCTGCCACCGGTGAAAACCGTCTGTACGCTCGCAATGACTCCCCTGTAACCCGCGTGATGTTTAATCCGGGTGACACCGTGACCAGCCATGACGGCTGGCAGCTCAAGATTGAAGACGTAAAAGAAGAGAATGGACTGCTCGCCTACATTGGTACTCGTCTTGATACGGATGAAGCCAATGTCGTCCTGCGTGAAGTGCTTCTCGACAGCAAACTGGTGTTCAGTAAGCCGCAGGACCGCCTGTTTGCCGGGCAAATCGACCGTATGGATCGCTTCTCCCTGCGCTATCGCGCGCGTAAGTTCCAGAGTGAACAGTACCGCATGCCGTGGAGCGGCCTGCGCGGCCAGCGCACCAGCCTGATCCCCCACCAGCTGAACATCGCCCACGACGTGGGCCGTCGCCACGCGCCGCGCGTGCTGCTGGCAGATGAAGTGGGCCTGGGTAAAACCATCGAAGCGGGCATGATCCTGCATCAACAGCTGCTTTCCGGCGCTGCAGAACGCGTGCTGATCGTGGTGCCAGAAACCCTGCAGCACCAGTGGCTGGTTGAAATGCTGCGCCGCTTTAACCTGCGTTTCTCTCTGTTCGATGACGAACGCTATGCCGAAGCGCAGCACGACGCCGACAACCCGTTTGAAACCGAACAGCTGGTCATTTGCTCCCTGGACTTCGTGCGCCGCAGCAAGCAGCGTCTTGAGCACCTGTGCGATGCCGAGTGGGACATTATGGTTGTTGACGAGGCGCACCATCTGGTCTGGAGCGAAGACGCGCCGAGCCGCGAATATATGGCTATCGAGCAGCTTGCCGAGCGCGTGCCTGGCGTTCTGCTGCTGACCGCAACGCCGGAGCAGCTGGGTCTGGAAAGCCACTTCGCCCGCTTGCGCCTGCTCGATCCAAACCGTTTCCACGACTTTGCGCAATTCGTGGAAGAACAAAATAACTACCGCCCGGTCGCCGATGCCGTCGCCATGCTGCTGGCGGGCAAGCGTCTTTCTGATGACGAACTCAACACCCTGAGCGATCTGATTGGCGAGCAGGATATCGAGCCGCTTTTGCAGGCTGCGAACAGCGACAGCGACAACGCGGAATCCGCGCGTAAAGAGCTGATCGACATGCTGATGGATCGCCACGGCACCAGCCGCGTGCTGTTCCGAAACACCCGTAACGGCGTCAAAGGCTTCCCGAAACGCGAGCTGCATACGATTAAGCTGCCGCTGCCGACGCAGTATCAGACGGCGATTAAAGTCTCCGGCATTATGGGGGCGCGCAAAACTCAGGAAGAGCGCGCCCGCGACATGCTTTATCCGGAACAAATCTACCAGGAGTTTGAAGGCGATACCGGCACCTGGTGGAACTTCGATCCGCGCGTGGAGTGGCTGATGGGCTACCTGACCGCGCACCGCTCCCAGAAAGTGCTGGTGATCTGCGCCAAAGCGGCCACCGCGCTGCAGCTGGAGCAGGTTCTGCGCGAGCGTGAAGGCATTCGCGCCGCCGTGTTCCACGAAGGCATGTCCATCGTCGAGCGCGACCGCGCCGCGGCGTGGTTCGGGGAAGAGGACAGCGGCGCACAGGTTCTGCTGTGCTCGGAAATCGGCTCTGAAGGCCGTAACTTCCAGTTCGCCAGCAACCTGGTGATGTTCGATCTGCCGTTTAACCCGGATCTGCTCGAGCAGCGTATCGGCCGTCTGGATCGTATCGGTCAGGCGCATGATATTCAGATCCACGTGCCGTATCTCGAAAAAACCGCGCAGTCCGTGCTGGTACGCTGGTTCCACGAAGGTCTGGACGCGTTTGAACATACCTGCCCGACGGGCCGCACCATTTATGATCAAGTGCATGGCGATCTGATCGGCTACCTGGCCGCGCCGGAAAACGCGGAAGGGTTTGATGAGCTGATCAAGTCCTGCCGTGAGAGGCACGACGCGCTGAAAGCGCAGCTGGAGCAAGGGCGTGACCGCCTGCTGGAGATCCACTCCAACGGCGGTGAAAAAGCGCAGGCGCTTGCCGAGAGCATTGAAGAGCAAGATGATGACACCAGCCTGATCGGCTTCTCCATGAACCTGTTCGACATCGTCGGCATCAACCAGGACGATCGCGGCGAGAACCTGATTGTCCTGACCCCGTCCGATCACATGCTGGTTCCGGATTTCCCGGGCCTGCCGGAAGATGGCTGCACCATCACCTTCGAGCGTGACGTGGCGCTGTCCCGCGAAGATGCCCAGTTCATCACCTGGGAACACCCGCTGATCCGCAATGGGCTGGACCTGATTCTCTCCGGCGATACCGGCAGCAGCACCATCTCCCTGTTGAAAAACAAGGCGCTGCCGGTGGGCACCCTGCTGGTAGAGCTGATCTACGTTGTGGAAGCGCACGCGCCGAAACAGCTGCAGCTCACCCGCTTCCTGCCGCCAACGCCCGTCCGCCTGCTGCTGGACAAAAACGGCACTAACCTGGCAGGACAGGTTGAATTCGAGAGTTTCAACCGACAGCTGAGCGCGGTAAACCGCCATACGGGCAGCAAACTGGTGAACGCGGTACAGCAGGATGTGCACGCGATTCTGCAACTGGGCGAAACCCAGATTGAAAAAGCGGCCAGAGCGCTGATTGACGCCGCGCGCAGTGAAGCCGACGAGAAACTGTCTGCGGAGCTGTCCCGTCTGGAGGCGTTAAAAGCCGTCAACCCGAACATCCGTGACGACGAGCTGGCGGCGATTGAAAGCAACCGTCAGCAGGTGCTGGAAAGCCTGAATCAGGCTGGCTGGCGTCTGGATGCCCTGCGTCTTATCGTTGTGACGCATCAGTAAACGGAGCGCAAGATGGTGATGGAGCCTTACAATCCGCCGCAGGATCCCTGGCTGGTCATTCTGTATCAGGATGAACACATTATGGTGGTCAATAAGCCCAGCGGTCTGTTGTCCGTGCCGGGGCGTCTGGACGAGCACAAAGACAGCGTGATGACGCGCATTCAGCGCGATTATCCGCAGGCGGAGTCAGTCCATCGCCTGGATATGGCCACCAGCGGCGTGATTGTGGTGGCGCTGAATAAAGCGGCGGAACGCGAGTTAAAGCGTCAGTTCCGCGAGCGCGAGCCGAAAAAGCAGTATGTCGCCCGCGTCTGGGGCCACCCCGCGCAGGCGGAAGGTCTGGTGGATTTACCGCTGATCTGCGACTGGCCGAACCGGCCTAAGCAGAAGGTGTGTTACGAAACCGGCAAGGCCGCGCAGACCGAGTACGAAGTGCTGGAGTACGCGCCGGATAATACCGCGCGCGTCCTGCTTAAGCCGATTACCGGACGTTCGCACCAGCTGCGCGTGCATATGCTCGCCCTGGGTCATCCGATTCTGGGTGACCGCTTCTACGCGCCGCCTGAAGCGCTGGCCTTAGCGCCACGTCTGCAGCTGCACGCGCAGACGCTCACCATTACCCATCCGGCCTTCGGTAACGCGATGACGTTTAAAGCCCCGGTGGACTTCTAAAAAAAAGCCCGACATCGTCGGGCTTTTTTTATTTGAAACCTTTCTTCTCTTTTATGAGCTCGTACGCCTTCTGGATTTCCTGCGCTTTTTGCTTCGCCATCTCCATCATTTCTGGCGGTAAGCCTTTCGCGACCAGTTTGTCCGGATGGTGTTCACTCATGAGCTTGCGATAGGCACGTTTAATCGTGGTCTGATCGTCAGAGGGCTTAACGCCAAGCACGTTACAGGCGTCTTCCAGCGTCGGACCACGCTGCGCCTGCTGCCAGGCACCGCCGGACGACTGCTGATGATAGCCACCACCAAACTGCGCCCCGCCCTGCATCATGCGCAGGAACTGGTCGAACTGCATACGGGAGATGCCCAGCTCTTCCGCAATGACGTACAGCACGTCACGCTCATTAGGGTGAAGTGAGCCGTCTGCGAAGGCAGCCTGGATTTGAATTTCCAGAAACATCCGAATTAAATCAAAACGTCCAAAGCAGATGCTGCGGAACTGACGCATTTTTTCGCGAAGCGGATAATTATCCGACTTACCGATGCGAAACGCATTTTGCGCTGCCAGACGGGAGTCGCCGTGCAGGTTCATGCGATCCATAAAAACGCTGGCAATCTGAATATCGGCTTCTGTGACACGCCCTTTGGATTTGGTTAAGTGCCCCATGACCTCAAAGGTGGTAGAGAAAAAGAGTGACTGACGCTCGCGCTGATTGGCAAACCAGGCCATTTTGCGGCTGCGCGCCTTATCAAACATATGGCCGATAATAAGCCCAAGCACAATTCCCCAGAACCCGGCACCCATGATGATGGCGAACGCAACGCCGATTATTTTACCCCAATACTGCATATACTCCCCGGATAGTCATATTCCTGGCCGACGCAACGTCATCATCACTGTGTTCAAGTCACGGTCAATTGAAGGACATCGCCTATAATTTGCTTTATCATACTCGTCATTCGATAGCGAGCCTAACACTCTGGCACGCAAACGGGCAGGATTAACGCTGGTACTGCGCAGATGAGTAAGATAGTCTCTGAGCGTTTGTAAGCCGTAGCCACTGATGACGGAACAATAAAATACAACGTATGAAAAAACGTATCCCCACCCTCCTGGCCACAATGATTGGCTCCGCCCTGTACAGTCAACAGGGGCTGGCGGCCGATCTCGCCTCGCAGTGTATGCTTGGCGTCCCAAGTTATAATCGCCCACTGGTGAGTGGCGATACAAATAGCTTGCCGGTAACCATTACTGCCGACAGTTCGAAAGGGACTTACCCTGACAATGCCACGTTTACGGGCAATGTCGATATTAACCAGGGCAATAGCCGCCTGCAGGCAGACGAAGTGCAGCTGCACCAGAAGCAGCCGGAAGGTGCGGCCGAGCCGGTACGAACGGTGGATGCGCTGGGTAATGTGCACTATGACGACAATCAGGTCATCCTGAAAGGTCCGAAAGCCTGGTCAAACCTGAATACTAAAGATACTAACGTCTGGAAAGGTGATTACCAGATGGTGGGTCGCCAGGGACGCGGCGACGCTGACCTGATGAAACAGCGCGGTGAAAACCGCTATACGATCCTGGAAAACGGTACGTTCACATCATGTCTGCCGGGTTCAAATACCTGGAGCGTGGTCGGGAGCGAGGTTATCCATGACCGCGAAGAGCAGGTCGCAGAGATCTGGAACGCCCGCTTTAAGCTGGGTCCAGTACCCATATTCTACAGCCCTTATCTGCAGCTTCCCGTCGGTGACAAACGTCGCTCCGGTTTCCTGATCCCGAATGCCAAATACAGCACGTCGAACTACTTTGAGTTCTACCTGCCGTATTACTGGAACATCGCGCCAAACATGGATGCGACGATCACGCCGCACTATATCCACAAGCGCGGCAACATCATGTGGGAAAACGAGTTCCGCTATCTGACCCACGCCGGTGCGGGTCTGATGGAGCTGGATTATCTGCCGTCGGATAAAGTCTTCCAGGACGAACATCCGACCGAAGGCGACAAGCACCGCTGGTTATTCTACTGGCAGCATGCCGGGGTGATGGATCAGGTATGGCGCTTTAATGTTGACTACACTAAAGTTAGCGATTCGTCTTATTTTAATGACTTCTCGTCCAAATACGGCTCAAGTACCGATGGCTATGCCACGCAGAAATTCAGCGTAGGCTATGCGGTACAGAACTTTGACGCAACCGTCTCGACTAAGCAATTCCAGGTATTTTCCGACCAGTCAACGCCTACATATGGGGCAGAGCCACAACTGGACGTTAACTGGTATCAGAATGATGTGGGTCCATTCGACACCCGGGTTTACGCTCAGGCGGTACATTTCGTTAACACGGATTCGGACATGCCTGAAGCGACGCGTGTTCACCTTGAGCCGACGATCAATCTGCCGTGGTCTAACGACTGGGCGAGCCTGAATACCGAAGCCAAGCTGATGGCGACTCACTATCAGCAAAAAAATATCGATAATTACAATGCCAGTAGAAATGCCAACCTTGAAGAGTCGGTCAACCGAACGCTTCCGCAGTTCAAAATGGACGGGAAGCTGATCTTCGAACGTGATATGGCTCTGCTGGCGGATGGTTATACCCAGACGCTTGAACCGCGTATGCAGTATTTGTACGTGCCATACCGCGACCAGAGCAAAATCCAGAACTACGACTCCTCTTTACTGCAGTCTGACTACAGCGGCCTGTTCCGTGACCGTACTTACGGCGGTCTTGACCGCATCGCGTCTGCTAACCAGTTAACGACCGGCGTCACAACACGTGTTTATGATGATGCTGCCGTTGAACGTTTTAACGTTTCTGTTGGTCAAATCTACTATTTCACCGAGTCTCGTACCGGTGATGACAACATTAACTGGGAGAAAGATAACAAAACGGGATCGCTGGTCTGGGCGGGAGATACTTACTGGCGTATGACCGATCGTTGGGGTCTGCGCGGTGGTGTGCAATATGACACTCGCCTCGATAATATTGCCACAAGTAGTGCGGCTATTGAGTACCGTCGCGATGAAGACCGTATGGTCCAGTTGACGTATCGTTACGCCAGCCCGGAATATATTCAGGCAACATTGCCATCTTATGCTGGCTCTGAACGTTATAAAGACGGTATTTCGCAGGTGGGTGGCGCAGCGAGTTGGCCAATCGCCGACCGCTGGTCAATCGTAGGCGCATACTACTTCGACACTAACGCCAATAAAGCTGCTGACCAGATGGTGGGTCTGCAATATAACTCCTGCTGTTACGCGCTGCGTGTCGGCTACGAACGCAAGCTTAACGGCTGGGATACTCAAAACAATCAGAGCAAATACGATAACGTGATTGGCTTTAACTTCGAGTTACGCGGTCTGAGTTCCAACTACGGTCTGGGTACGCAGAAAATGCTGCGCTCGAATATTCTGCCGTACAGTAGCGCCTTGTAATGTGCTTGATTTGCAACGTAATCCGCTTTGCGGTTAATTGAAATGGAAAAAGTATGAAGAACTGGAAAACGCTGCTGCTCGGTGTCGCTATGGTTGCGAATACCAGCTTCGCCGCCCCCCAGGTTGTTGATAAAGTCGCTGCTGTGGTTAACAACGGCGTCGTGCTTGAAAGTGACGTTGACGGTCTGATGAAATCGGTGAAGCTCAATTCGGGCGAAGCCGGTCAACAGCTTCCGGATGACGCAACGCTGCGCCACCAGATCCTGGAGCGTCTGATCATGGATCAGATCGTTCTGCAGATGGGGCAGAAAATGGGTGTGAAGGTCACTGACGAGCAGCTCGATCAGGCGATCGCTAACATCGCGAAGCAGAACAATATGTCTTTAGACCAGATGCGCAGCCGCCTGGCCTATGACGGCATCAGCTACGCCACCTACCGTAACCAGATCCGTAAAGAGATGCTGATTTCGGAAGTGCGTAACAACGAAGTGCGTCGCCGCGTTACCATCCTGCCTCAGGAAGTTGACGCGCTGGCAAAACAGGTGGGTAACCAGAACGATGCGAGCACAGAGCTGAACCTGAGCCACATTCTGATCCCACTGCCAGAGAACCCAACGTCCGATCAGGCTGCGGAAGCCGAAAGCCAGGCGCGTTCTATTGTTGAACAGGCGCGTAACGGCGGCGACTTTGGCAAGCTGGCGATCGCCTACTCCGCTGATCAACAGGCGCTGAAAGGCGGCCAGATGGGCTGGGGCCGTATTCAGGAGCTGCCATCCATCTTTGCCCAGGCGCTGAGCACGGCGAAGAAAGGGGATATCGTCGGTCCTATCCGTTCAGGCGTGGGCTTCCACATTCTGAAGGTGAACGATCTGCGCGGCCAGAGCCAAAATATCTCCGTCACCGAAGTTCACGCTCGCCACATTCTTCTGAAACCGTCACCGATCATGACTGACGATCAGGCGCGTGTGAAGCTGGAACAGATCGCAGCTGACATTAAGAGCGGTAAAACCTCATTTGCGAAAGCAGCAAAAGAGTTCTCTCAGGATCCAGGCTCAGCTAACCAGGGCGGCGATCTGGGCTGGGCGGCTGCGGATATCTACGATCCTGCCTTCCGCGATGCGTTGATGAAGCTGAACAAAGGCCAGATCAGCGCGCCGGTCCACTCTTCATTCGGCTGGCATCTGATCGAGCTGATGGACACCCGTAACGTTGATAAAACGGATGCGGCACAGAAAGACAGAGCCTACCGTATGCTGTTTAACCGTAAGTTCTCTGAAGAAGCAGCAACCTGGATGCAGGAACAACGCGCCAGCGCTTACGTGAAAGTTTTGAGCAACTAATGAAACAGCATCGTGTTGTTATCACGCCCGGCGAGCCCGCCGGGATTGGGCCTGACCTCGTTGTCCAGCTCGCCCAGCGCAGCTGGCCGGTAGAACTGGTTGTCTGCGCCGATGCAACACTGTTACAAGACCGGGCAACGCTGCTCGGTCTGCCTTTAACGCTCATCCCTTACGTTGAAGGCCAACAGCCTGCACCCCAGCAAGCCGGTACGCTCACCCTTCTTTCAGTTCCCCTTCGTACGCCGGTCAACCCGGGCCAGCTCAGCACGGAAAACGGTCACTATGTCGTTGAAACCCTTGCGCGCGCCTGCGACGGTTGCCTGAAGGGCGAATTTGCCGCTCTGATCACCGGCCCCGTCCACAAAGGCGTCATCAACGAAGCGGGTATACCGTTTACAGGGCATACGGAGTTCTTCGAAGAGCGCTCGCACAGCCCGAAAGTGGTGATGATGCTGGCGACGGAGGAGATGCGCGTTGCGCTGGTGACCACCCATCTGCCGATCAAAGCCATTCCTGACGCGATCACCCCTGAACTCCTGCGCGAGATCATCGGGATTTTGCATCACGATCTGCAGACAAAGTTTGGGATCCCGCAGCCGCACGTGCTGGTTTGTGGCCTCAATCCGCACGCTGGTGAAGGCGGGCACATGGGCACCGAAGAGATCGACACCATCATTCCGGTACTCAACGAAATGCGGGAGAAGGGGATGAACCTCAGCGGGCCGCTGCCTGCAGATACCCTTTTCCAGCCGAAATACCTGGATAATGCCGACGCCGTGCTCGCGATGTACCACGATCAGGGTCTGCCCGTGCTAAAATACCAGGGCTTTGGCCGCGGAGTGAATATCACCCTCGGTTTACCCTTTATTCGAACGTCCGTTGACCACGGTACTGCGCTGGATCTGGCAGGCCAGGGGAAAGCGGATGTCGGCAGTTTTATTACGGCGCTTAATCTCGCCATCAAAATGATTGTTAATACTCAATGACTAATCGAGTCCATCAGGGCCACTTAGCCCGTAAACGTTTCGGGCAAAACTTCCTTAACGATCAGTTCGTGATCGAAAGCATTGTCTCGGCTATTAATCCGCAAAAAGGTCAGGCGATGGTCGAAATCGGCCCGGGCCTTGCCGCGCTGACCGAGCCGGTAGGCGAACGCCTCGACGAGCTGACCGTCATCGAACTGGACCGCGATCTGGCCGCACGCCTGCAAACGCACCCGTTCCTCGGGCCGAAGCTGACCATCTATCAGCAGGACGCCATGACCATGAACTTTGGCGAGCTGTCCGAAAAAATGGGCCAGCCGCTGCGCGTCTTCGGCAACCTGCCGTACAACATCTCCACGCCGCTCATGTTTCACCTCTTTAGCTATACTGATGCCATTGCCGACATGCACTTCATGTTGCAAAAAGAGGTTGTTAACCGTCTGGTTGCAGGCCCGAACAGTAAAGCGTATGGTCGTTTAAGCGTGATGGCACAGTATTACTGCAACGTGATCCCGGTACTCGAAGTACCGCCGTCAGCGTTCACACCACCACCGAAAGTGGATTCAGCGGTTGTGCGCCTCGTGCCGCACAAGACGAAACCGTATCCGGTTAAAGATCTGCGCGTACTGAGCCGCATTACCACAGAAGCCTTTAACCAGCGCCGTAAAACGATCCGTAACAGCCTGAGCAATTCGTTTACCGTTGAGGTGTTAGCCGAGCTGGGGATCGACCCGGCAATGCGTGCGGAGAACATTTCCGTAGAGCAGTACTGCAAGCTGGCTAATTACATCAGCGATAATGCGCCGCCGAAGGAGAGTTAAGCCATGATTGATTCGCCCCGCGTATGTGTCCATGTACAAAGCGTCTATGTTGAATCACAGTCCTCACCGGACGAAGAACGTTTTGTTTTCGCTTACACCGTGACCATTCGCAATCTGGGGCGGATGCCCGTGCAGCTGCGCGGGCGCTACTGGCTTATCACTAACGGCAATGGCCGCGAAATCGAAGTTCAGGGCGAAGGTGTGGTTGGTGAACAGCCCCACATCGCCCCTGGCGAAGAGTACCAGTACACCAGCGGCGCGGTGATTGAAACGCCGATGGGTACTATGCAAGGCCATTATGAAATGGTCGACGTCGATGGCAATGATTTCCGCGTTGCCATTCCTGTGTTCCGTCTCGCCGTAACCACACTCATTCATTAATCTAATGTCTACATATCTGATTGGCGACGTTCACGGTTGCTACGATGAACTGATCGCATTATTAAAACAGGTCGACTTTACGCCAGGACAGGACACGCTCTGGCTGACGGGCGATTTAGTCGCGCGTGGCCCCGGCTCCCTTGAAGTATTACGTTTCGTCAAATCGCTGGGCGACAGCGTCCGCATGGTGCTGGGCAATCACGATCTGCATCTGCTGGCGGTTTTCGCCGGGATCAGCCGCAACAAGCCTAAAGATCGCCTCACCCCACTGCTGGATGCGCCGGACGCAGACGATCTGATTAACTGGCTGCGCCGTCAGCCCCTGCTGCAGATCGACGAAGAGAAAAAGCTGGTCATGGCGCATGCCGGAATCACGCCACAATGGGATCTTGAGACGGCGAAAACCTGCGCGCGTGACGTTGAGGCGGTGCTGGCGAGCGACTCGTATCCTTTCTTCCTCGATGCCATGTACGGCGATATGCCAAACCACTGGAGCGAGGATCTCAGCGGTCTGGCCCGTCTGCGCTTTATCACCAACGCGTTCACCCGCATGCGTTTCTGCTTCCCGAACGGACAGCTGGATATGTATTCCAAAGAGACGCCGGAGAGCGCGCCCGCTCCGCTGAAACCGTGGTTTGCCATTCCGGGGCCGGTGACAAGCGAGTACAGCGTGGTATTTGGCCACTGGGCTGCGCTGGAAGGAAAAGGAACACCGGAAGGGATTTACGGTCTGGATACCGGATGCTGCTGGGGCGGAGAGTTAACCTGCTTACGCTGGGAAGATAAAGCTTACTTTGTGCAGCCGTCCAACCGACAGCTGGACTTAGGGGAAAGTGAGGCCGTTGCCTCCTGATACGCTATTCCCTCTCCCGGCCGGGAGAGGGAAAATCACTTAACGACGTTCCAGAATCTCGAAGCAGTAGCTGTGGGAGTTCTGTGCATCCGCGTCGTGGAATTCGCTGAATACCGATTCCCACTCGTCCGGATCGTAGTCCGGGAAATGGGTATCCCCTTCCACTTCTGCATCAATGTGGGTCAGATACAGCTTCTGCGCTTTTGGCAGGAACTGCTCGTACACGCGCCCACCGCCAATCACCATGATCTCTTCGGCACTGCCGCATGCAGCAATCGCCTCGTCTACTGATTTTACCCATTCGACGCGATCGTCAGTGCCCGGCTGGCTGCTGATAACGATATTCTTACGGCCCGGCAATGGACGACCAATCGACTCCCAGGTCAGGCGGCCCATCACTACCGGCTTGTTTAACGTAGTACGTTTAAACCATGCGAGATCGGCAGGCAGGTTCCACGGCATGGCATTTTCCATACCGATAACGCGGTCCACCGCCAGCGCTGCAATCAGACTGATCATTGAAAATTTCCCGGATGCAAAAAATTGCCGCCACTATACGGAAAGCTTAATCTTTCGTCGACTGGCGGCAGGGTAAAGATAAAGAAATTTTTTAATATTGCTGGCAACTCCACTTCACGCGGAAGGTTTACTCTCCGGTTCGTCAGACGGATCGCCGGTATGCTTGCCCTCTTCCGTGCCCTGCCAGCCGTGACGCTGGATCAGCGACAGGTGATTACGGTCCTCGTTAATGATTTCCGTCAGCATGGCGCTGGTGCGTTTAAACACCGCCGCACGCTCGGTGGCCGAACTCCCGGCCATCGCCGCCATCTCTTCGACCATCTCGGTGTTAAAGCGGCGGAACAGGTCCGCACGCTCACGCGCTTCATACGCGCCGAGCCCCAGATTTTCCAGCGCCATACGGCCAGATTTCAGCGCGCCTTCGAAGGTTTCACGCTCAGGGGCTTCTACGCCCGCTTGCCTGAGACGGATATAATGATCCACATCGCGGGCACGGGAAATAATGGTCAGATCCGGGAAATGTTCTTTCGCCATTTCCACCATCTGCATGCTGGTCTCCGGATCGTCAATCGCGTTAATCAATACCTCCGCTTTGGCCGCACCGGCGGATTCCAATAGATCGACGCGGGTCGCATCGCCGTAAAAGACCTTCATATCAAATTTACGCAGAGTATCGACATGGTCGGGGTCGTGATCGAGGATAACCATCTTCACCCCGCTGGACAGCAGCAGACGGCCAACGATCTGCCCGTAGCGGCCAAATCCGGCAATGATGACGCGCGGCTGTTCTTCGTCAATTTCATCGGCTTCGCGCTCCTGCTCGCTGTCCGATTTTTCCAGGCGCGTCAGCACCACCAGCAGAACGGGCGTTGCGGCCATCGAGAGCGCGACCGCCAGCGTCAGCGCTTTCGCCCACTCGGGATCGAGCACGTTTGCCATCTGCGCGGCGCCAAAGACCACGAACGCAAATTCACTCCCCTGCCCCAGCAGCACGGCGAACCAGCGGCGTTGCCTGCCCGGCACGTTCAATGGGCGAGCAATCAGCCACAGCATCACCATTTTAATGACCAGGAAGCCGACGAGCAGGATGACGATCCGCAGCGGGTGCGTCACCAGCGTGCCGAAATCGACGGACATCCCGACGCCGATGAAAAACAGCCCCAGCAGCAGTCCTTTGAACGGCTCGATATCGCTTTCCAGCGCGTGACGGTATTCAGAGCTCGCCAGCAGAACGCCTGCGAGGAACGCCCCCATCGCCATCGATAGCCCGGCCTCCTCCAGCAGCAGACCGAAGCCAAACACCAGGAACAGCGCCACGGCGCTGAACACTTCGCGCAGGCCAGAGCGGGCAACAAACCGCAGCAGCGGGCGGGTCACGTAGCGACCAAGCAGCACCACCAGCGCCAGCGCGCCCGCCACCTTCAGCGCCGACAGCGCAAAAGCGCCCAGCGTGGTAGACGAACCGCTGGCCGCCAGCAGCGGGATCATCGCCACCAGCGGGATAGCGGCAATGTCCTGGAACAGCAGCACTGAGAACGCGCTGCGTCCCATCTGGGATACCGTCAGATTTCGCTCGTTCATCGCCTGCATGGCAATCGCCGTGGAGGAGAGCGCCAGCGTCATGCCGATGAGCTCTGCCACTTTCCAGTCCATACCCAACAGGATGCAGAACCCACCCAGCAGCAGGCCGCAGGCCACCATCTGCAGCGCGCCGCCGCCAAATACCGAGGCGCGAAGCTTCCACAGCCGCTGCGGGTCGAGCTCCAGGCCAATCACAAACAGCATCAGCACCACGCCGATTTCAGCGAAATGGAGAATCGCCTCGGCATCCGTGACCAGCCGAAAGCCCCACGGCCCAATGACGCAGCCCGCAATCAGGTAGCCGAGCACCGAACCCAGCCCCAGGCGTACCGCCACGGGCACAATCAGCGCCGCCGCGCCGAGGTAAATCAGCGCCTGTATCAGCGTATGGCTATCCATGGTGCGTCTCCTGCCACTCAAGTAAGCGTTGTTTATAATGGCGAGCCTGCGCCTGCAGCGTTTCATCGTCGCAAACAAACGTGCAGTGCATCGCAAACGGCGGGAGCCAGTTCAGGCCGCAATAGAGCGCAGTCGCCTGCAGCGGCTGCGCCAGGACGTCAAAACCCGGGAAGGAACCGATATCAAAATGGCTTTCACCGCCGCCGGTGGTGACCGCCCACATCAGGCTTTTTCCTTTTAGCGCATTGCCGTTGTGTCCGTACGCCCAGCCGTGGGAGAAGACTTTATCGATCCACAGCTTCAGGAGCGGGGGCGTGCTGTACCACTGCATCGGATGCTGCCAGATAATCAGATCGGCACGGGAAAGCGCCTCCTGCTCGGCGGCGATATCGATATTAAAATCGGGATAGAGTTGATAGAGGGAACGTATCTCTACGTTATCAAGCGTCCTTACCTGCTCAAGCATCCGCTTATTCGCATGCGAGTGCTGCGGATAAGGATGGGCATAAATTATCAGAATCATTGATTAGCCTGTTGTTACTGCTTTCTTTTAACAAAAGAGTGTAGTCAGTAATTCAACAGGCTAATAGTGAATATTATTGACGGGCTTACGTCAGAATTCTGAATTAGTTATCCAGCTCGCCCATGGATTTAACCTGGTCACGGTTGATCTGCTCGGTTTGACCGGTTTCGGCGTTTTTATACGACACCAGACCGGTATCGTCATCTACCTGCGGTTTGCCGTCGGTGACAATGGTTTTGCCATCGGTGGTTTTTACGGCCTGATTAGACGAACAGCCCGCAACGGTAAACATTGTCGTGGCAGCCAGAACGGAAGCGATCAGTAATTTATTTTGCATGGTGTTTTCCCCTGCTCTCAGTTGAATTTCGTTATCGACCTAACCATTTTAGGCTAACTGACTGAATGCGGATGAAAAACCAGAAGGTTCTGAAGATGGGAGAATGCCCGGCAACCGAACGGCACCGGGCATTTTTACTTACTTGCTAATCTGCGCGTGCATTTCCTGAACCGAAATCACCTTCTCGGTGGCATCCGCGTTCAGCGCCATGGCCGTCGCGAAACCGCCGTTCAGGGTGGTGTCGTAGTGCACTTTGTACTGCAGCGCGCTGCGGCGAATCAGCTTGGAGTCTTCAATCGCCTGGCGGCCTGCGGTGGTGTTGATGATGTAGGTGTATTCGCCATTCTTGATACGGTCCTGAATGTGCGGACGACCTTCATGCACCTTGTTCACCAGACGCGGGTTGATGCCGGCTTCGCCCAGCACAATCGCGGTGCCGTGGGTCGCGTCCAGCTCGAAGCCCTGTTTCAGCAGCTTGGCGGCCAGGTCAACCACGCGCTCTTTATCGCCTTCACGAACGGAGAGCAGCGCACGGCCTGATTTTCTCATGGTGGAGCTACTGCCCAGCTGCGCCTTCGCGAACGCTTCTGCGAAGGTGCGGCCCACGCCCATCACTTCCCCGGTAGAGCGCATTTCTGGCCCTAACAGCGGGTCAACGCCCGGGAATTTGTTGAACGGCAGCACCACTTCTTTCACCGAGTAGTACGGTGGAATGATCTCTTTGGTCACGCCCTGCTGCGCCAGCGTCTGGCCCGCCATCACGCGCGCCGCGACTTTCGCCAGCGGTACGCCGGTGGCTTTGGAGACGAACGGTACGGTACGTGCCGCACGCGGGTTCACTTCAATCAGATAGACTTCGTTGTCTTTCACCGCGAACTGGACGTTCATCAGACCGCGAACCTGCAGCTCGAAGGCCAGCTTCTGCACCTGCTGGCGCATCACGTCCTGAATCTCCTGGCTCAGCGTGTACGCCGGCAGAGAACAGGCGGAGTCGCCGGAGTGCACGCCAGCCTGCTCGATGTGCTCCATGATGCCGCCAATCAGCACCATTTCGCCGTCGCAGATGGCGTCAACGTCCACTTCCACAGCGTCGTCGAGGAAGCGGTCGAGCAGCACTGGCGCATCGTTAGACACGCTCACCGCGGTCTGGAAGTAGCGACGCAGGTCGGCCTCGTCATAAACGATTTCCATCGCGCGGCCGCCCAGCACGTAGGAAGGACGCACCACCAGCGGGTAGCCAATCTCTTTCGCCTTCTCAACGGCCATTTCAATGGCGGTCACGGTGGCGTTCGCCGGCTGTTTCAGCTTCAGACGGTCAACCGCCTGCTGGAAACGCTCGCGGTCTTCCGCACGGTCAATCGCGTCCGGGCTGGTGCCGATAACCGGCACGCCTGCTGCTTCCAGCGCGCGCGCCAGCTTCAGCGGGGTCTGGCCGCCGTACTGCACGATAACGCCTTTTGGCTTCTCGATGCGCACGATTTCCAGCACGTCTTCCAGGGTAACCGGCTCGAAGTAGAGGCGGTCAGAGGTGTCGTAGTCGGTAGAGACGGTTTCCGGGTTACAGTTGACCATGATGGTCTCGTAACCGTCTTCGCGCAGCGCCAGGGAGGCGTGTACGCAGCAGTAGTCGAACTCGATGCCCTGGCCGATACGGTTTGGACCGCCGCCCAGCACCATAATCTTGTCGCGGTCGACGGACGGGTTCGCTTCACACTCGTCTTCATAGGTGGAGTACATGTAGGCGGTGTCGGTCGAGAATTCAGCCGCACAGGTGTCCACGCGCTTGTAGACCGGGTGCAGGTCATACTGGTCACGTAGCTTGCGGATTTCCGCTTCGCGCACGCCCGCCAGCTTAGCCAGACGCGCATCGGCGAAGCCTTTACGCTTCAGCACACGCAGGAAGTCAGAGTCCAGGCCGTTGATACCCAGCTCGGCCACTTTCTCTTCCAGACGCACCAGCTCTTCAATCTGGACCAGGAACCAGCGGTCGATGTTAGTCAGGTTGAACACACCGTCGACGGACAGACCGGCACGGAAGGCATCGGCGATGTACCAGATACGCTCTGCACCCGCGTCTTTCAGCTCGCGGCGGATTTTGGTCAGCGCTTCCGGGTCGTCCAGGCTCACTTTCGGGTCGAAACCGGTCGCGCCCACTTCCAGACCGCGCAGCGCTTTCTGCAGGGATTCCTGCTGCGTGCGGCCAATCGCCATCACTTCCCCGACAGATTTCATCTGCGTGGTCAGACGGTCGTTCGCGCCTGCAAATTTCTCGAAGTTAAAGCGTGGAATTTTGGTCACAACGTAGTCGATGGACGGCTCGAAGGACGCAGGGGTGCGGCCACCGGTGATGTCGTTCATCAGCTCGTCGAGGGTATAACCCACCGCCAGCTTCGCCGCCACTTTCGCAATCGGGAAGCCGGTCGCTTTAGAGGCCAGCGCGGAGGAACGGGACACGCGCGGGTTCATTTCGATAACAATCAGGCGGCCAGTTTTCGGGTTCACGGAGAACTGCACGTTTGAACCACCGGTTTCCACGCCGATTTCACGCAGTACCGCCATCGAGGCGTTACGCATGATTTGATACTCTTTGTCGGTCAGCGTCTGGGCTGGCGCAACGGTGATGGAGTCGCCGGTGTGGATACCCATCGCATCGAAGTTTTCGATGGAGCAGACGATGATGCAGTTGTCGTTTTTATCACGCACCACTTCCATCTCGTACTCTTTCCAGCCAATCAGCGATTCATCAATCAGCAGCTCTTTGGTTGGGGAGAGATCCAGACCGCGTTCGCAAATCTCTTCGAACTCTTCGCGGTTGTAGGCGATGCCGCCGCCGGTGCCGCCCATGGTGAACGATGGGCGGATGATGCACGGATAGCCCACGTCAGCCGCAACGGCCAGCGCTTCTTCCATGTTGTGTGCGATACCGGAACGCGCGGTGTCGAGGCCGATTTTCTTCATCGCCACGTCGAAGCGGCGACGGTCTTCTGCTTTATCAATCGCGTCGGCGGTCGCACCAATCATGGTCACGCCGAACTCTTCCAGCACGCCCTGACGCTCCAGCTCCAGCGCACAGTTCAGCGCCGTCTGGCCGCCCATGGTTGGCAGCACCGCGTCCGGACGCTCTTTCTCGATGATTTTACGCACCACTTCCCAGTGAATCGGCTCGATATAGGTCGCATCTGCCATTTCCGGGTCGGTCATGATGGTAGCCGGGTTAGAGTTCACCAGGATGACGCGATAACCCTCTTCACGCAGGGCTTTACACGCCTGCGCGCCGGAGTAGTCGAATTCGCAGGCCTGGCCGATGACGATCGGGCCAGCGCCAAGGATCAGGATGCTTTTTATGTCTGTACGTTTTGGCATTGTCTTCTCGGCTCCTGATTATTTAGCGGTCTTACGGTATTGCTCGATAAGTTCGATGAAGTGATCGAACAGCGGCGCGGCATCGTGTGGGCCCGGGCTGGCTTCCGGGTGACCCTGGAAGCTGAAAGCTGGCTTATCGGTACGATGAATGCCCTGCAGGGTGCCATCGAACAGCGACTTATGGGTCACGCGCAGGTTAGCCGGCATCGAGGCTTCATCGACGGCAAAGCCGTGGTTCTGCGCGGTGATCATCACCGTGTTGTTGTCGATGTCTTTCACCGGGTGGTTACCACCGTGGTGGCCGAACTTCATCTTAACGGTGTTCGCACCGCTCGCCAGCGCCAGCAGCTGATGGCCAAGGCAGATGCCGAATACCGGGATGTCGGTTTCCAGGAAGGACTTAATGGCGTCGATAGCGTAATCGCACGGCGCCGGGTCGCCAGGGCCGTTGGACAGGAAAATACCGTCCGGATTCATCTTCAGCACGTCTTCGGCAGACGTTTGTGCCGGCACCACCGTCAGGCGGCAGCCGCGGTCAACCAGCATGCGCAGGATGTTGCGCTTGGCGCCGAAATCGTAGGCCACCACGTGGAACGGCAGCTCGCTCTCTTTTTTCGCTTCCGGCAGGTCGCCTTCCAGCGTCCAGCTACCCTGAGTCCAGCTGTAGGCTTCAGCGGTAGTCACTTCTTTCGCCAGGTCCATGCCGTTCAGGCCCGGGAAGGCTTTCGCTTTCTCCAGCGCCAGCGTCGCATCGAGGTTATCACCCGCGATGATGCAGCCGTTCTGTGCACCCTTCTCGCGCAGCAGACGCGTTAACTTACGGGTATCGATATCGGCAATCGCCACGATGTTATGGCGCTTCAGGTAAGAAGAGAGGTCTTCGGTATTGCGGAAGTTGCTGGCAATCAGCGGCAGGTCGCGGATGACCAGGCCTTGCGCATGTACCTGAGAAGATTCTTCGTCAGCAGCATTGGTGCCGACATTGCCGATATGAGGATAAGTAAGAGTAACGATTTGGCGAGAATAGGAAGGATCAGTGAGGATTTCTTGATAACCGGTCATTGAAGTATTGAAAACGACTTCCCCAACCGCCGAACCCGTTGCCCCTATGGCCCGACCGATAAACTGGGTTCCGTCTTCCAGAACCAATAGCGCTGACTTAATCAAAACACCCTCCAGAGAATATTCACTCACTTTATTTGCATATTAATTCATAGCATGTCATGGATCAATGCAAATGTGTTGCCAGCGGATTTTTGGCAAACGGCGGCATTCTGGGGATTTGGTGGGTAAAAGTCAACTTAAAACGGATATTTTGTTTACTCTTTTGCAAGTCTTACGAGTGGAATACGGCTTAAGCGACAAAAAGATCAGGTAAATCACTGTGGAAAACGCTTGCGCGCCTGGTTTAATGAAAAGTTAGCTAGCGCAGCACCATAAAGTGGACCAAATGGTCAAAATTTACATTTCAGTAACGCTAAAATGCAATTTTAGATAGATATTTATGGCTTTGAAGTAAAACTCACCATAAAAAAGATAAAATAAAAGGGCAATAAAATATTGCCCTATGCAATCAAACAATTACGACTGCAATAACCACATCACGATGGGTAATAATGCTTACAAATTGTTGAGATCTAGCACGTCTCTCATATCAAAAAGGCCGTCTTTCTTGTTTTTAAGCCACAAAGCGGAACGTACCGCACCGTTGGCGAACGTCATTCGGCTGGAGGCTTTATGCGTAATTTCGACACGCTCGCCTATATCGGCGAACATCGCCGTGTGTTCGCCGACGATGTCACCCGCTCGCACGGTTGCAAAACCAATGGTGCCCGGCACGCGTTCGCCGGTGTAACCTTCACGGGTATAGACCGCGCAGTCTTTTAAATCTTTATCAAGTGCATGAGCAATCGCTTCGCCCATCGCCAGCGCCGTACCCGATGGCGCATCAACTTTGTAACGGTGGTGAGCTTCTACGATCTCAATATCGGTATAGTTGCCCATCACCTTCGCGGCCTTCTCCAGCAGCTTCAGCATGACGTTAACGCCCACGCTGAAGTTTGCGGCGAAGACAATCGCAATCTCTTTTGATGCATCATGGATAGCCTGCTTACCCGCATCGTCAAAACCGGTGGTGCCAATCACCATTCCTTTGCCGTGCTGACGGCAAAATGCCAGGTGGTTCAGGGTTCCTTCCGGACGGGTAAAATCGATGAACACATCAAAATCATCTTTCACCGCATCCAGGCTGCTTTGCACGGTGACGCCTGTCTTGCCCGCGCCTGCCAGTTCACCGGCATCGGCCCCAAGAAGCGACGAACCATCACGCTCCAGTGCAGCGCCAAGTGCCACGCCATCCATCTGAAGTGCCGCCTGAATCAGCTGACGACCCATACGTCCACCCGCGCCCGCAATAGCGACACGGATCTGTGCATCATGCATAGTTATTCTCTTACGTTAAAATGATGTAAACCGTTTTCAGATTAACCAGCCTTGAGAAGCACTGCCAACTGAAAACACCGATAATTAGAATTTAACGTGAAACGGACTTAAATATCAGTAAAAGACATGATTTTGTCGTCACGATAAAGTAACGGGTAAAAAAAAGGCCAGCACAGAAGGTGCTGGCCTTTCATCAGAAAAAGGTCTATTCAACTTCGCGGGCGTCGATGCGCAGTTCTTTTGGGACTTCGAAAACGATGTTCTCTTCACGTCCTTCCAGCGGCACCGCTTCGCCGCCGCCCAGCTCCTGCAGTCGGGTAATCACGTTCTGCACCAGGATGTCCGGCGCGGAAGCGCCGGCGGTCACGCCAACACAGGCCGCATTTTTGACCCACGCTTCCTGAATGTCCGTTGCGTCGTCGATCAGAAACGCCGCTTTCCCCATACGCTGCGCCAGTTCGGCCAGACGGTTGGAGTTAGACGAGTTTTTGGAGCCGACTACCAGCACCACATCCGCCTGTTCAGCCAGTGCGCGCACCGCTTCCTGACGGTTAGTGGTCGCGTAGCAGATATCATCCTTACGCGGGCCGACGATTTTCGGGAAGCGCTGACGCAGCGCGTCAATCACGTCTGAGGTATCGTCAACGGAGAGCGTCGTCTGGGTCATAAACGACAGACGGGCTTCATTTTTCACGTTCAGCGTAAAGACATCTTCAGGCGACTCAACCAGATACATCCCCCCTTCCGGGTTACTGTACTGGCCCATGGTGCCTTCGACTTCCGGATGACCGGCATGGCCAATCAGAATCGACTCTTCACCGCGGCGGCTGGCGCGCGCCACTTCCATATGCACTTTTGTCACCAGCGGACAGGTGGCATCGAATACGGTCAGATCGCGGCTTTTCGCTTCGTTACGTACCGCCTGCGAGACGCCGTGCGCGGAGAAGATCAGGATCGCACCGTCCGGCACTTCGCTGATCTGCTCAATGAAGATGGCGCCGCGCTCGCGCAGGCTGTCGACCACGTAGCGGTTGTGCACCACTTCGTGACGCACATAAATCGGCGCGCCGTAAATCTCCAGCGCGTTTTCAACAATGCTGATAGCGCGGTCTACACCGGCGCAGAAGCCGCGCGGGTTAGCCAACAGGATCTGCATTTCAGGCCTCCAGTGCAGGATCGATTTCCAGCACTTCAACATCAAAATGAACGGTACGCCCGGCAAGCGGATGGTTGAAGTCAACGGTAATAGAGTCGCCGTTGATTTCGCGGATCACGCCAGGCATTTCGCTGCCGTCCATAGCGGTAAAGAGCATAATCGCTCCGATCTCCGGTTCACCCGCATCCATAAACTCGCGGCGCGAGAAATACTGGATCAGGTCCGGACTCGGCACGCCAAACGCGGCATCCGGCTCCAGCGAAAAGGCTTTTTTCTCTCCCTCTTTCAGGCCCAGAAGCTGCTGCTCAAGACCTTCAGACAGGGAGGTATCGCCAAGACGAAACAGGGCCGGTTTGCCGTTATTGCGGGTGGATTCGGCCGTGGAGCCGTCATCCAGCTTCAGCGTGAAGTGAACGAGAACCGCGCTGTTGCTCTGTACGGATTTAGACATGCAAATTGCTCGCTTGTTTTGCCCGGTGGCGTTACGCCGCCGGGCGAGTGTGTTACGCCTGCTCTTTCGCGGCGGGTTTAGGCAGGAAGCCTTCCAGCACGATTAACGCGGCGCCAACGCAAATTGCGGTGTCGGCCAGGTTAAAGGTCGCGAAGTGCCAGTCGCCGACGTAGAAGTCGATCATATCGACCACAAAGCCGTGCCACAGGCGGTCAAACAGGTTGCCCAGCGCACCGCCAATGATCAGCGCGTAGGCGATGTTATTCAGCTTTTGCGTCGCCTTCGAGCGGTACATCAGCACCGCGAGGATCACACAGATACCGAGAGCGATACCCGCAAAGAACCAGCGCTGCCAGCCACCGCTGTCGGCAAGGAAACTAAACGCTGCGCCGTAGTTACGCGCGTAGTGCAGGTTAAGCGACGGGAACAGCGGAACCGTTTCCCCCAGAGCAAAATTCTGGAGGATCAGGAACTTGCTGCCCAGATCGATAATCAGCACCACCACAACCAGCCACAGCCAGCGCAGTCCTGTTGAACAGAGAGTTTTACTCATCAGGCAAACTTACGTTTTTCGCCGTCACCGGCGACGTTGCTTACACAGCGTCCGCAGATGTCTGCGTGTTCCGCCACCTGGCCAACATCGGTGGTGTAATGCCAGCAACGCGGGCATTTCTCACCGTCGGCTTTGCTCAGCGCGACTTTCAGTCCTTTGAGCAGTTCGCTCTGCTGAGCATCATCAGAAGCCTCGGCATAATCCGCAACTTTCGCGCCCGAGGTCAACAGGACAAATCGTAATTCATCGCCCAGCGCCGTCAGCTTCGCCGCCAGCTCCGGTTCGGCGTACAGCGTGACTGCCGCTTCCAGAGAGCCGCCGACTTTCTTGTCCGCACGCGCCTGCTCGATAACCTTGTTCACTTCGCCACGCACTTTCAGCAGCTCGTCCCAGAAGGCATCGTTCATCGCTTCGGTGCTGGAGAGATCGAACAGACCTTCGTACCACTCGCCCGTGAACACATACTTCTCACGGTCGCCCGGCAGGTAGCCCCAGATTTCGTCCGCAGTGAAGGACATGATCGGCGCCATCCAGCGAACCAGCGCTTCTGCGATGTGGAACAGCGCGGTCTGGCAACTACGACGCGCCACGCTGTCCGCTTTCGCGGTGTACTGGCGGTCTTTGATGATGTCGAGGTAGAACGAGCCCATTTCGATGGAGCAGAAGCGCATCAGGCGCTGCACCACTTCGTGGAAGTCGTAAGACTCATAGGCTTTCAGGATATCCTCCTGCGCCGCTTTCGCGCAGCCTACCGCCCAGCGGTCCAGCACCACCATCTCTTCCGGTTTCACCATGTCTTTTGCCGGATCGAACCCGTTCAGGTTCGCCAGCAGGAAGCGCGCCGTGTTACGGATACGACGATAGCTGTCGGCAGCACGCTTCAGGATCTCGTCAGACACCGCCATTTCGCCGGTGTAATCGGTAGAGGCCACCCACAGACGCAGAATGTCTGCGCCCAGCTTGTTCATCACATCCTGCGGAGAAACGGTGTTACCGATAGATTTGGACATCTTGCGGCCCTGACCATCCACGGTGAAGCCGTGAGTCAGTACCTGACGGTAAGGCGCTTTACCCTTCATGGCGGTGGAGATCATCAGAGATGACATGAACCAGCCGCGGTGTTGGTCAGATCCTTCCAGATACATATCGGCAGCGTGACCGGCAAATTCCGGACGCACGTCAACCACGGAGGAGTGAGTAGACCCGGAGTCGAACCACACGTCCAGGGTATCCGGCACTTTCTCATAGTTGTCTGCGTCAGCGCCCAGGATGTCGCGGGCGTCGAGATCCCACCACGCCTGAATGCCGTCAACTTCGACGCGCTTCGCCACTTCTTCCATCAGTTCCAGGGTGTTCGGGTGCAGCTCCTGCGTCTCTTTATGTACGAACAGAGACATCGGCACGCCCCAGGTACGCTGACGGGAGATACACCAGTCAGGACGGTTAGCCACCATGGATTCGATACGCGCCTGGCCCCAGTCAGGGATCCACTGCACGCCTTTGATCTCTTTCAGAGACTGCTCGCGCAGGCCTTTCTGATCCATGCTGACGAACCACTGCGGGGTCGCACGGAAGATGATCGGGGTCTTGTGACGCCAGCAGCACGGATAGCTGTGCTGCATTTTTTCAACGTGCAGCAGCGCGCCGCTGGTGCGCAGCATGTCGACGATGATGTCGTTCGCTTTGAAGACGTTGATACCGTCCAGCGCCGGGTAGGTGCCAGGCAGATAAGAGCCGTCCGGGCCAACCGGGTTAGCGATTTCCAGACCGTACTTCAGGCTGATGTTGTAGTCGTCAGGACCGTGGCCACCGGCGGTATGTACAGCACCGGTACCCGCTTCCAGCGTCACGTGGTCGCCCAGGATCGCCGGAACGTCGAAGTCCAGGAACGGGTGTTTGAAGCGCATCAGCTCCAGCGCGTCGCCTTTCACGGTGCCCAGCACGGTGTAGTCGGTGATATGCGCGCGCTTCAGCACGCTCTCAACCAGATCTTTCGCCAGGATAACCGCCTGACCGTCAATCTGCACCAGCGCGTATTCGAACTCACCGGACAGGGAGATCGCACGGTTTGCTGGCAGGGTCCACGGGGTGGTGGTCCAGATCACCAAAGAGATCGGGCCGTTTACCGAGGAGACGCCAAATTTAGCCTTCACCGCATCCTGATCGACAGCGTTGAACGCCACGTCGATAGACGGAGAGGTTTTGTCGTAATACTCAACTTCCGCTTCTGCCAGCGCAGAACGGCAGTCCACGCACCAGTGCACCGGCTTAGCGCCTTTGTGCAGGTGGCCGTTACCGATGATTTTACCCAGCGCACGGATGATGTTGGCTTCAGTTTTGAAGTCCATGGTCAGGTACGGGTGCGACCAGTCGCCCAGCACGCCCAGACGGATGAAGTCAGCGCGCTGACCGTCAACCTGCGTGGCTGCGTATTCGCGGCACTTCGCACGGAACTCGGCGGCGGTGAACTTCTCACCCGGTTTGCCAAACTCTTGCTCCACTTTCAGCTCGATTGGCAGACCGTGGCAGTCCCAGCCAGGAACGTAAGGCGAGTCATATCCCGTGAGGCCTTTGGACTTCACGATAATGTCTTTCAGAATCTTGTTAACCGAGTGACCAATATGAATGCTGCCATTCGCATATGGAGGGCCATCATGCAGAATGAAGGTTTTTTTGCCTTTTTTGGCTGCACGAATGATGCCGTACAGGTCATCATCGGTCCAACGCGCCAGCATTCCCGGTTCGCGCTTGGCGAGATCGCCGCGCATCGGGAACCCTGTTTCCGGCAAATTCAGGGTTGATTTATAGTCACTCATCAGATTCTCGGTTCCGTATTTATCACGTAGGCAGTTAAGCCGGGTTCAAAGCCCAAAAAACTCGCGGGCGGTCAATTCATCTCGCGCAATTTGCGCTTTTAGTTCATCCAGCGAACCAAATCGCTGCTCGTTGCGTATTTTTTTACGCAGTATCACATCTATATGGCGACCATAGAGGTCCATTACAACGTTCAGCAGGTGCACTTCTAACTGTTGACGCACACCGGCGACGGTCGGACGCGTGCCAATGTTGGCGACGCCGTAGAACGGCTTATCGCCCAGTCCTGCCACTTCCACCGCATACACCCCTTTAACCGGGGAAACCTGACGACGCAGCGGTATATTCGCCGTCGGGAAGCCTATCGTGCGGCCCAGCGCATCGCCATGGACCACGCGGCCAGAGATAGTGAACGGATGCCCCAGCAGGGTTTCTGCCGTGTCCAGGTCATCATTAGCCAGCGCCTGACGCACCGCCGTGCTGCTGACGCGCACGCCGCCTTCGCAGAAGGTCATCGCGCTGGTGACGTCAAATCCGTACTCCAGACCAGCCTTCTGTAATAGCAAGAAATCGCCCTGACGACCAGCGCCAAAGCGGAAATCATCACCCACGGCGAGAAACTGCACGCCAAGACGCTTAACCAACAGGTCGCTGACGAAATTTTGTGCTGTCAGCGCGGCAAAGCGACGATCGAAACGTAAACACAATACATAGTCCACGCCGGACTCCGCCAGATAGCGCAATTTCTCGCGCAGGCGAGTGAGCCGGGCGGGAGATTTATCGCCCGCGAACAGCTCCAGCGGCTGCGGCTCGAAAATCATCACTACAACGGGCAGGCCGCGGGCCTCCCCTTCTTTACGCAATCCCTGCAACAGCGCCTGATGACCACGATGCACGCCGTCGAAATTACCAATAGTCAGCACGCACCCGTGTGGCGCGCTGCTGAGATTATGTATGCCGCGTATCAGCTTCATGTCTGGCTCAAAACAGTGAAAATCGCCAAAGTATACCTTGTACAGCGGTTAAGGTTAACCGGCGATTGTTCGCGCAAAACAGAAAGCCGTAATGATTTCATCAGGCTGACCTTTCGCAGCGAAAAAATCTGCTCCTGAACTGCGATTTTTATGCCGAAAGGCTGTATTCAGGGAAGACAAGCTGGTAGAATCCTGCGCCATCACTACGTAACGTAGCGTCGCTAATTAACGGCGCTTATTTGCACAAATCCATTGACAAAAGAAGGCAAAGAGGGCATATTCCTCGGCCTTTGAATTGTCCACATAGAACATATTTGGGAGTTGGACTTGGCTAATATCAAATCAGCTAAGAAACGTGCCGTTCAGTCTGAAAAGGCTCGTAAGCACAACGCAAGCCGTCGCTCTATGATGCGTACTTTCATCAAGAAAGTATACGCAGCAATCGAAGCAGGCGACAAAGCTGCAGCGCAGAACGCATTTAACGAAATGCAACCAATCGTGGATCGTCAGGCTGCTAAAGGTCTGATCCACAAAAACAAAGCAGCGCGTCATAAAGCAAACCTGACCGCGCAGATCAACAAACTGGCTTAATCGCTACTTGTTGTTGCTTGTTTAAAGAACCCGCTTAACGCGGGTTTTTTTATGCCTTCAGATTGCCGGTGGCGTAAACAGCACCGCATAGTCACGGTTACAGATTCGCTGCACCGCCGGGTGCTGAATCATTCTTTCGGCAAATATGGCGTGATACTCCTCCATCACGTTATCCACTCTGCCTATCTCCGTAATCTTATCGTCCGAATAGAGATCGTGCGCGTACAGCGTCGGCGCAACGAAGATCGCATTATGCGCTTCGCCAAAGGCTTTCATCAGCGCCGCATCGTCGAACTCACCGAGGATTTCTACCTTCAGCCCCTGCGAATTAAACCAGTTCAGCAGCTTGCGTCCGAGCATGGAACGTCTTCCCGGCACCAGCAGACGGCGCTCTTCAAGGCACGCGGGGAACGGTTTCTCCGGCGGCGGATTAATGCACCAGAAGCTCACGCCGCATTCGCCAATCTTCACCGAGAACAGCCCTTCCTGCTGGGTGGAGTCAATCGGGCAGTCCGAGATAATCATGTCCAGCTTGTGCTGGCTCAGCTGCTCCAGCAGCATCTCGTGGGTGGATTCAAAGCAGCGCAGGTGGATTTGCTCGTCTTCGACTACCGCCGCATCCAGCACGCCGCTCACCAGCCTCTTGGACAGCGCATCCGCCACGCCCACGTCAAAGAGCAGGTTCGACTCTTTGCGATAGTTGACGATATCCAGCATCTCCTGGCTCAGGGTGAACATTTTGTCCGCATAGCGGAACACCAGTTCACCCAGTTCGCTGGGTTCAATCCCACGCCCCTTTCGCTTGAACAGCTTGCCCTGCAGGCGCTCTTCCAGGGCCTTGATTTGCCCGGTGATGGTTTGTGGAGTCAGGTAGAGCGCCTCTGCCGCCCCCACCACCGAGCCCTGTTTGTAGACGTGCCAGAAGTAGTACAGATGGTTGTAATTTAAATGAGACATCGCGTCTTCTCTCCCTGAGTGTGTATCGGGAGAAGGATCGCCTCCTCCCGGTGTTCCGTTATGCCTGGACGGCCTGTCCGGACAACTTCACCTTCAACAAGGTATAACCGATTACCGCGGCCAGTAATGACCCGATGAGAATGCCGAGTTTAGCCCAGACGATAAGCTCAGGCGCATGCGCACCAAACGCCAGCGTCGAAATAAAGATCGACATCGTAAACCCGATTCCACACAGCACGCCGACGGCCATAATCTGCGAAAACGCGGTGCCATGCGGCAATGACGCCAGCTTCAGCTTCGTCGCCAGCCAGCAGAAGAGGCTAATGCCCAGCGGCTTACCGATAAACAGCCCGGCAATGATGCCCAGCGGCAGCACGGACGTCAGCCCGTCCAGCGTCACGCCGCCGAGGGAAACGCCCGCGTTGGCAAACGCAAACAGCGGCAGGATCATAAAGGCAACCCACGGGTGCAGCACATGCTCCAGCTGTTTGGCAGGCGACTTGCCGTCCTGCGGCTTAAGCGGCACGAGGAAGCCGACGATCACACCTGCCAGCGTGGCGTGCACGCCGGATTTTAGCACCGCCGTCCACAGCACCATCCCCACCAGGATATAGATACCGATGCGGCGAACATTGAAGATGTTCAGCATCGCCAGCACCGCAATCGCCCCGGCGGCGACGCTCAGGGACAGGATCGACAGATCGCTGGTATAGAACAGCGCGATAATCACAATGGCGCCCAGGTCATCGATGATCGCCAGCGCCATCAGGAAGATTTTCAGGGCCACCGGCACGCGGCTACCGAGCAAGGCTAAGACACCGAGCGCAAAGGCGATATCCGTCGCGGCCGGGATCGCCCAGCCGTCACGCGCAACAGGATCCTGCCAGGTGAACGCCAGGAAGAGCAACGCCGGAACGACCATTCCGCCGATGGCTGCGATCACAGGAAACGCCGCGCGCTGGCGGCTGGCAAGCGAGCCCAGAACCAGCTCACGCTTAACCTCAAGACCCACCAGCAGGAAGAATACCGCCATTAGCGCATCGTTGATCCAAAGCAGCATGTTCTTGTTAATTTCCAGCGCCCCGACCTTCAGCTCAACGGGCGTTTCCAGAAATGCATGGTAGAGATCCTGCGTGATGCCAAGGTTAGCCAGCACCATCGCGGCCGCTGCGGCAATAATCAGGATCACGCCACCGGACGCCTCACTGCTAAAGAAACGGTGTAGTAATTTCATTTAAGTTCTCTCTTTTACAACAATACCTCGATAAAACCATAATACCAAGCCAAATAGCTCGGCAAAAACAGATTAATGTTGAGTATAGACTCAGTTTAACCGAGCTATACGCGCAAATAAAAAAGCCCGGAATCGCTTCCGGGCTTTTAGAAGATGAAAACCAGCTAACGAATTAGCGGGTCAAATCATCGAAGAATTTTTTGACGCCATCGAAGAAGCTTTTGGAACGCGGGCTGTTTTTCTCACCCGTTGGGCCGCCAAAGCTCTCCTGCAGTTCTTTCAGCAGCTGTTTCTGCTTGTCGTTCAGACCAACCGGCGTTTCGACGACGACGCGGCACAGCAGGTCGCCCTGGGCACCACCGCGAACGGATTTAACGCCTTTCCCGCGCATGCGGAACAGCTTGCCGGTCTGGGTTTCGCCCGGTACTTTCAGGTTCACGCGACCGTCCAGCGTAGGCACTTCGATTTCACCACCGAGTGCCGCCATCGCGAAGTTGATCGGCACTTCGCAGTACAGGTTGTTCCCTTCACGCTCAAAGATAGCGTGCTGTTTCACCTGCACCTGGACGTACAGATCGCCTGCCGGTGCGCCGTGCTCGCCTGCTTCGCCCTCACCTGCCAGACGGATGCGGTCGCCCGTATCCACGCCGGCCGGGATCTTAACGGACAGGGTCTTGGTTTTCTCAACGCGACCGTGGCCGTGACATTTGGTGCACGGATCTTTGATCAGCGTACCGCGACCGTGACAGTGCGGACAGGCCTGCTGCACCGCAAAGAAGCCCTGACGCATCTGTACCTGACCCGAACCGTGACAGGTTGGACAGGTTTGTGGCTGCGTACCCGCTTTCGCACCGCTGCCGTGGCAAACGTCACACTCTTCCAGCGTTGGAATACGGATCTCTTTGGTTACGCCGCGAACGGCCTCTTCCAGCGTCAGCTCCATGTTGTAGCGCAGGTCCGCGCCGCGCGCCGCGCGCTGACGACCACGGCCGCCGCCGAAGATATCGCCGAACACATCGCCAAAGATATCGCTGAAGTCAGCGCCGCCGCCAAAGCCGCCGCCACCGAATCCACCGCCGCCCATGCCGCCCTGTTCAAAGGCTGCGTGACCGTACTGGTCATAGGCCGCACGTTTTTGTGCATCGGTCAGGACTTCGTAGGCTTCTTTGATCTCTTTAAATTTGGCTTCAGCCTCTTTGTCACCCTGGTTACGGTCCGGGTGGAATTTCATGGCCAGGCGCTTGTACGCCTTTTTGATTTCACGCTCTTCCGCAGTTTTCGGAACGCCTAAAATCTCGTAATAGTCTTGCTTTGCCATTGGTTTTTTTAAGCCCCTTAACATGCGAGCACGGGCGTGGAGAGTTCTCCTACGCCCGTGCCGATTAATTACCCTGCATCAGGGCGATTATTTTTTATCTTTAACTTCTTCGAACTCAGCGTCGACAACGTCGTCGTCTTTCGCGTTGTTCGCCGAAGCGTCAGCGCCCGCCTGCTGTTGAGCGTGCTGCTGCTGAGCGATTTCCATCAGCTTCTGAGAAGCCTGTGCCAGTTCCTGCATCTTCGCTTCGATGTCCGCTTTATCTTCACCTTTCAGTGAGGATTCCAGCGCACTCAATGCAGCTTCGATAGCAGTCTTGTCTTCCGCTGGCAGTTTATCGCCTGCTTCTTCAACCTGCTTACGGGTGCTGTGCAGCAGATGGTCACCCTGGTTGCGGGTCTGAACCAGCTCTTCGAACTTACGGTCGGATTCCGCGTTAGCTTCGGCATCGCGAACCATTTTTTCGATTTCAGCTTCGTTCAGGCCAGAAGATGCCTTGATGGTGATCTTCTGCTCTTTACCGCTGTTTTTGTCTTTCGCAGACACGTGCAGGATACCGTCAGCATCGATATCGAAGGTGACTTCGATCTGCGGCATGCCGCGCGGTGCCGGGTTAATACCGTCCAGGTTGAACTGACCCAGAGATTTGTTATCCGCCGCACGCTTACGCTCACCCTGCAGCACATGGATGGTTACCGCAGACTGGTTGTCTTCAGCGGTAGAGAACACCTGGCTGTGCTTGGTTGGGATGGTGGTGTTTTTGTTGATGAGCGCAGTCATCACACCGCCCATGGTTTCGATACCCAGAGACAGCGGGGTAACGTCCAGCAGCAGTACGTCTTTAACTTCACCGGTCAGTACGCCACCCTGAACCGCAGCACCGATAGCCACTGCTTCGTCCGGGTTAACGTCTTTACGTGGCTCTTTACCAAAGAACTCAGCCACTTTCTTCTGCACCATTGGCATACGGGTCTGGCCACCAACGAGGATGACGTCGTTGATATCAGACACGGACAGGCCAGCGTCCTGCAGAGCAACTTTCAGCGGCTCGATAGAACGGTTCACCAGGTCTTCTACCAGGCTTTCCAGTTTCGCACGGGTCACTTTGATGTTCATGTGTTTAGGACCGGTCGCGTCTGCAGTGATGTACGGCAGGTTAACGTCGGTCTGCTGAGCAGAAGACAGCTCGATCTTCGCTTTCTCAGCGGCTTCTTTCAGGCGCTGCATAGCCAGCGGGTCGTTACGCAGGTCAATGCCCTGATCTTTCTTGAACTCGTCAACGAGGTAGTTGATCAGACGGGTATCGAAGTCTTCACCACCCAGGTGGGTATCACCGTTGGTTGCCAGAACTTCGAAGGTTTTTTCGCCGTCAACTTCGTCGATTTCGATAATAGAGATATCGAAGGTACCACCACCCAGGTCGTAAACCGCGATAGTACGGTTGCCGACTTCTTTATCCAGACCGTAAGCCAGTGCAGCCGCGGTTGGTTCGTTGATGATACGTTTTACTTCCAGACCTGCGATACGGCCAGCATCTTTGGTTGCCTGACGCTGAGCATCGTTGAAGTAGGCAGGTACGGTGATAACAGCTTCAGTTACCGGCTCACCCAGGTAATCTTCAGCGGTTTTCTTCATTTTTTTCAGCACTTCAGCAGAGATCTGCGGTGGTGCAGTTTTGGTGCCTTTCACATCAAGCCATGCATCGCCGTTATCTGCCGCGATGATTTTGTAAGGCATGATGGAAACGTCACGCTGAACTTCTTCGTCCTGGAAGCGGCGACCGATCAGGCGTTTAATCGCAAACAGGGTGTTTTGCGGGTTTGTCACTGCCTGACGTTTAGCCGGCTGACCAACCAGAGTTTCACCATCCTGGGTATAAGCAATGATAGAAGGCGTGGTGCGATCGCCCTCGGCGTTCTCCAGCACGCGTGCAGTAGTGCCATCCATAATCGCTACACAAGAGTTGGTAGTACCCAGGTCGATACCAATAATTTTACCCATCTAAACGTCTCCACTAAAAATTCAGTCAACATGTGGTTGTGTACCTGTAATAAGGGCAGAACGTGCTTTTTCAACTGCCCAGATTTGATTTTTTTTCAGGTCCACACACTGCGGTTGACTACAAGATGGGGTCGCGACGGCATCCATCAAGGGGCAAGCATAAAAAAAATTTTAATTTCACCCTGATGAGATCATAGACGCCACCGATTGCGCCCATTATGATGCCGCGCCCAGTCAGGGAGAACTGACGCGGGTTTAACCATTTCACCATATTAATGATGATTTTTTTGAGGACTTATGGGCAACACTAAGTTGGCTAATCCGGCTCCGCTGGGCCTGATGGGTTTTGGCATGACCACTATTCTGCTGAACCTGCACAATATCGGGATGTTCCCGATGGATGGCATCATCCTGGCGATGGGCATTTTTTACGGCGGTATCGCACAAATCTTCGCGGGCCTGCTGGAATATAAGAAAGGCAATACCTTCGGCTTAACCGCATTCACCTCTTACGGTTCTTTCTGGCTGACCCTGGTTGCCATTCTGCTGCTGCCTAAAATGGGCATGGCAGACGCGGCAAACGCCCACTTCCTGGGCGTTTACCTGGGCCTGTGGGGCGTCTTCACCCTGTTCATGTTCTTCGGTACCCTGAAAGGTAACCGCATGCTGCAGTTCGTTTTCCTGAGCCTGACCGTGCTGTTCGCCCTGCTGGCGATTGGGCACCTGGTGGATAACGAAGGCATCGTTCATGTTGCAGGCTGGATTGGTCTGGTTTGCGGCGCAAGCGCTATCTACCTCGCAATGGGTGAAGTGCTGAACGAGCAGTTTGACCGCACCATTCTACCGATTGGTGAAAAACACTGATCCCTCTGTCGTGTCCGCCTCGCGGGCACGACATCCCCCCGCCTGACGAAGCCAAAATCCTAATACCAGCCCCATCAGCGAGAGCGCGAGTACATACCAGGCTGGCGCCATCGGCGACACGCCCATTAGCACCGTCACCGCAATCGGCGTCAGCCCGCCGAAAATGGCATACGACACGTTGTAGGAAAATGAGATCCCGGTGAAGCGTACCTCCGGCGGGAATGCGCGGACCATCACGTACGGTACAGCCCCGACAACGCCCACGCACAGCCCTACCGTGCCGTACAGCAGGAACAGCTGTTCAGGATGGCTGCCCGCCAGATGGTAAAACGCCCAGCTTGATGCGGCCAGTAACAGGCTGCCGACGATAAAGGTAACGCTGGCGCCGAAACGATCTGCCGCCAGCCCGGCGGCCAGACAGCCAAAGCAGAGCATGATTGTCGCGATACTGTTCGCCTGTAGCGTCACGGCAGGAGCGAAACCGTACTGCTTTTGCAGCCACACCGGAGACATCAATATCACCACCACAATGCCCGCCGAGAGCAGCCAGGTGAGCAGCATCGACACCACCACCGCTTTTTTATGGCGTACCACGACCGCCTTCACCGGCAGCTCCTGCGCCAGCGCTTTGCGCTGCTGCATCTCGAGGAAAATCGGCGTCTCCTGCAGCCAGCGGCGCAGGTACATCGCGACCAGACCAAACGCCCCGCCCAGCAGGAACGGAATACGCCAGCCCCAGTCGTGCACGGCCTGCTGCGTCATGCTGGTGTTTACAATTGTCGCGACGACGGAACCGAGCAAAATCCCTACTGTTAACCCCGCGGTTAAGGTTCCGCAGGCGATACCTATACGGCGCGCCGGAACATGCTCCGCGACAAACACCCACGCGCCCGGCACTTCACCGCCAATCGCCGCGCCCTGAAGGACGCGCATCAGCAACAGCAGCAACGGAGCAAGAATGCCCATCGAGGCATAGGTGGGCAGCAGACCAATGGCCAGCGTCGGCACGGCCATCAGCAGAATGCTAAGGGTAAACATCTTCTTGCGCCCGACCAGATCGCCAAAGTGGGCCATGATAATGCCGCCCAGCGGACGCGCCAGATATCCGGCGGCAAAAATGCCGAAGGTTTGCACCTGGCGCAGCCAATCAGGAATATCCGCCGGGAAGAAGAGCTCTCCCACCACGGCGGCGAAGAAGACGAAGATGATAAAGTCGTAAAACTCCAGCGCGCCCCCTAAGGCCGCGAGCGTGAGGGTTTTGTAGTCCTGTCGATTCAGAGGTCGGGTGTTATGTGACATAGCGAACCATTTGCGTGTGTTGTGGATTTATTTTTACAGTAATCGTAAAGAAAAAATTACTATACCGTAAAAGCTTTACCACGCTATCGCCGCTTCAGCTAATGCCACATATTGGTTAATTTCAGGAGATTGTTTCGCGGCGTGCGTTTTTCGGGCGAAAAGCTGCTACCACTTTCTCATCGGTTTCTACATACGGACCGTCTAGCAGCTGTATACAATACGGTACACTCGCAAAGATGCCGTGAACGAGGACGCTGCCATCTTCCGCCTTCAGCCCTTCCAGCGTCTCTTTGATCGACTTCGGCTGCCCCGGCAGGTTCAGGATCAACGCCTGCTTGCGGATCACCCCCACCTGGCGGGAAAGAATGGCCGTCGGGACAAAGTGTAGACTTATCTGGCGCATCTGTTCGCCGAAGCCCGGCATTTCACGATCGGCAATCGCCAGCGTTGCGTCCGGCGTCACGTCGCGGCGCGCGGGGCCGGTTCCGCCCGTCGTCAGAACAAGGTGGCAGCTCATCTCATCCACCAGCTCGCAGAGGGTCTGCTCAATGATCAGCTGTTCGTCAGGGATCAGGCGGGTCTGAATGTCGAAGGGGGTGGTCAGCGCGCTGCCAAGCCACTCTTCCAGAGCGGGGATGCCTTTATCCTGGTAAACACCGCTGGAGGCGCGGTCAGAAATCGACACTAAGCCGATGCGTAAGGTATTCATATCCATTCCATTCAAAAAGTACTGATTAAAGGGAATGATACACGCAGAGAGGAGATTCAGACAGGGTACGAAAGAAGTCGCGTGACCGGGAACCCGGTCACGCAGAATGATTACAGCAGGTCGCCGATCATTTTTTCCAGTTTGCCCTGGTCAACAGCAAACTTACGGATACCGTCCGCCAGCTTGTCTACAGCCATTGGATCCTGGTTGTGCTGCCACAGGAACTCGGATTCGGTGATGCGCTCTGGGCGAGCTTTCACTTCACCGGTGTAAGACAGCTTACGCTCGATGGTACCTTCGCTTTCTGCCAGCTCTTTCAGCAGTGCAGGAGCGATGGTCAGGCGGTCACAGCCAGCCAGCTCGATGATTTCACCGACGTTACGGAAGCTTGCGCCCATAACCACGGTCTCATAGCCATGCTGTTTGTAGTATTCGTAGATTTCAGTAACAGAAACCACGCCTGGATCTTCAGCCGGCGCGTACTCTTTCTTATCAGTGTTGGCTTTGTACCAGTCCAGAATACGGCCCACGAACGGAGAAATCAGGTATACGCCTGCTTCTGCACATGCACGCGCCTGCGCGAAGGAGAACAGCAGGGTCAGGTTACAGTTGATACCGTCTTTTTCCAGCTGCTCTGCCGCGCGGATACCCTGCCAGGTAGAAGCCAGTTTGATCAGGATACGGTCGTTGCTGATGCCAGCGTCGTTGTACATTTTGATCAGACGTTTCGCTTTCGCGATAGACGCTTCGGTGTCGTAGGAGAGACGTGCATCCACTTCGGTAGAGATACGGCCAGGAACCAGTTTCAGGATTTCCAGACCGATGTTCACTGCCAGCTTGTCGGTAGCGTCCACAACCTGCTGCGCGCGGTCATTGCTCTGCGCTTTCGCCCAGGTCACTGCGTCGTCAATCAGTTTGCGATACTCAGGGATCTGTGCGGCGTTAAGGATCAGAGAAGGGTTGGTTGTGGCATCCTGCGGCTGGTACAGCTTCATTGCCGCGATATCTCCGGTGTCAGCTACGACAGTGGTGAACTGACGAAGGGAGGTCAATTTATCCGTCATGATAGTGTTTCTCTTTTAACGTGCCCTGGATAATTCACGCTACCGACAGCATGCCTGCAGCGGAAAAATGACAGGTTTACTTGTTAGGGGGATGTAACCGGTCTGCCCTGATGATAACACGAGTGAGAGGCAGCGCAACCGCAGACAGTGCGCTTAGGTAGAGTATGGTAAACTCGGAAGATTAACAGGCTGCTAAGCAACAGCATGCCCAATCAGTGGTAGCGCTTACATATTCACTTTGGCATCAACAAGAGGGACGTTAATGCCTGATTTCTTTTTCTTTATTAACGAAGTCCTGTGGGGTTCGATAATGATTTACCTGCTTCTGGGAGCAGGTATTTGGTTTACGCTACGCAGTGGGTTTATCCAGTTTCGTTATATTCGCAAGTTTGGCAGAAGTCTGAAAAACAGCGTTACGCCCCAGCCGGGCGGATTAACGTCGTTCCAGGCACTCTGTACCAGCCTGGCGGCACGCCTCGGCAGCGGGAATCTGGCGGGCGTTGCGCTGGCCATCAGCGCCGGTGGGCCAGGCGCGGTCTTCTGGATGTGGGTAACGGCGCTACTCGGGATGGCCACCTCCTTTGCGGAAAGTTCGCTCGCCCAGCTGTATAAAGAGAAAGATAAAAACGGCCAGTTTCGCGGCGGTCCTGCCTGGTACATGGCGCGTGGCTTAGGGATGCGCTGGATGGGCGTTCTGTTCTCGCTTTTTTTACTGCTCGCGTACGGCCTTATTTTTAATACCGTCCAGGCAAATTCTGTCGCCAATGCCCTGCGCTATGCCTTCTCCTGCCCGGAGTGGATCGCCGGTATCGTGTTAGCCCTCGTCGTTTTGCTCACCATTTCAGCCGGTCTCAGGGGCATCGCCCGCCTGATGCAGTGGCTGGTTCCCGTTATGGCGCTGCTTTGGGTTGTCGCGAGCCTGTTCGTCGCCGCACTGCATATCGACCAGGTGCCGGGCGTGATTGCAACCATCGTCAAAAGCGCTTTTGGCTGGCGCGAGGTGGCCTCCGGGGCGCTGGGCTACACCTTCAGCCAGGCGCTGATGGCGGGTTTTCAGCGGGGCATGTTCTCCAATGAAGCCGGAATGGGGTCAACCCCCAACGCGGCCGCTGCCGCCTCTTCCTGGCCGCCACACCCGGCGGCACAGGGCATTGTGCAGATGATTGGCGTCTTTACCGATACCATTATCATCTGCTCCGCCAGCGCCATGATTTTGCTGCTGGCAGGCCCCGTCCCGCATTCTTCTGGTACCGCCGGGATACAGCTTCTCCAGCAGGCGCTGGTGAACCTGACCGGCGGCTGGGGAGCAGGATTTGTCTCGCTCGTCCTGGTGCTGTTTGCCTTCAGTTCGATTGTGGTGAATTACCTCTACGCCGAAAATAACCTTATTTTCCTGAAACTCGACTCCCGCGCCGCAATCGGAACCCTGCGTCTCGCGGTCATTCTGATGATCATCGCTGGCTCCTTCCTCAGTATGCCGCTGGTCTGGCAGCTGGCCGATATCATTATGGCGCTGATGGCGATCACGAACCTCACCGCTATCCTGCTGCTCTCACCCGTTGTGACCCTGATTGCCAAAGACTATCTGCGTCAGCGCAAACTCGGCGTTCCGCCGGTATTTGATCCCGCCCGCTATCCCGACGTTAAGGTGCAGCTTGCCCCCGGCACGTGGGATGATTTGCCGCGGCAATAACAGCTATCGATCAATTCAGGGCGATTTTTTGCTAAAGTCGCTCTAAATTTCCTGCAAGGACTGGATATGCTGATTCTGATTTCACCTGCAAAAACGCTCGACTACCAGAGCCCGCTCGCCACCGAGCGCTATACCCAGCCTGAACTGCTGGACTACTCGCAACAGCTGATCCGCGAAGCGCGTAAACTCTCTGCGCCGCAAATCGCCTCGCTGATGAGCATCAGCGACAAGCTGGCCGATCTTAACGCGACCCGCTTTCACGAGTGGCACCCGGATTTCACCCCGGCGAACGCTCGCCAGGCGATTCTGGCGTTTAAAGGTGATGTCTACACCGGCCTGCAGGCGGAAGATTTTAGCGAAGCCGATTTCGATTTTGCCCAGCAGCATCTGCGCATGCTGTCGGGACTGTACGGCGTACTGCGCCCGCTGGATCTGATGCAGCCGTATCGTCTGGAGATGGGGATTCGCCTGGAAAATGCCAAAGGCAAAGATCTGTACCATTTCTGGGGCGATATCATTACCGACAAGCTGAACGCGGCGCTGCACGCCCAGGGCGATAACGTGGTGATAAACCTGGCATCCGATGAATACTACAAGTCGGTGAAGCCGAAAAAGCTGGATGCGGAGATTATCAAACCGGTATTCCTCGACGAGAAGAACGGTAAGTTCAAGGTGATCAGCTTCTACGCCAAGAAAGCGCGCGGCCTGATGAGCCGCTACATCATCCAGAACCGCCTGACGAAGCCGGAGCAGCTGACCGCCTTCAACAGCGAAGGCTATTTCTTTGACGAAGAAGCGTCAGGGAAAGGCGAGCTGGTGTTTAAGCGCCACGAGCAGTAAAACAAACCCCGCCAGCTGGCGGGGTTTTGCATTAATGGTGTTTCCAGTCCGGGCCGCGATCGTCGCGGTGGTCATCGTGGTGATGGTCATCGTGACGATCGTCGTGTTTACGATGCTCATCATGTGGACGCCAGTGGTTATCACGCCAGTCATAATGCGCCTTCCACCAGTCGTGGTCGCGCCAGCGGCCGCCGTCCCAGTAATGACCGTTGTTATCCTGGTCGCCAATCTGCAGTTTAACCGCCGGTACGAGGGTAATTTCAGATGCCTGAACCGCCATGGGGGCGGCCAGCACCAGTGAAAGCGCGATGAGTGCAGGTTTCAGTGTAGACACAGGTGACTCCTTATTCTTCTTGCCCAACGTGGGCCGATGTAAGGAGATTACGCGAGGGGAACGGGGGATGTTATTCTCTGCAATCCTAAACGCTAAGTGACCGCATTTATTGGGAATTTCTGCTTTTTTCCTGCTTTTTCTCTCCTTAATTTCTCCATAAAAAAGCCGGGTGGCGCTGCGCTTACCCGGCCTACGATTAGGTCGTCGTGGTCATTGTAGGCCCGGTAAGGCGTAGCCGCCACCGGGCAACACAATCACGCGCGGGTCATCATCAGCTTACGCAGCGCGGCAAAGTCTGCCGGCAGTTCATGGGACAGCAGAGGCAGGTCGGCGCGCTCGGCCAGCTCTTTCGGCAGCGGCAGCGTTTCGCCCAGGATTGCCTCCACGCTCTCTTTGAACTTCGCCGGATGCGCGGTGCCCAGGAACAGGCCATATTCACCCGGGTTAAGCTGGTCGCGCAGCGCGCGGTAGGCAATCGCCGCGTGCGGTTCAGAGGTATATCCCACCGCCTTCAGCTCGCGCATGGTGGATTTGGTAGTTTCATCCGTCACCGCGGCATAGCCCAGGTCGCCCAGGCGCCAGATCTTACGGCGGAACAGCTCTTCCACACGCGGCCAGTTGTTCGGCTGAGACACATCCATCGCATTGGAGAGGGTCGCCTGCGTGGCGTTCGGCGCCCACTTCCCGTCTTTCAGGAAACGCGGCACGGTGTCGTTGGCGTTGGTCGCGGCGATAAAGCGTTTCACCGGCAGACCCAGGGATTTTGCCAGCAGCCCTGCCGTCAGGTCACCGAAGTTACCGCTCGGCACGGAGATCACCAGCTGGTTGCGCGCTTCCTGCGGCAGCTGCGCCACCGCTTCGAAGTAGTAGCAAATCTGCGCCAGCAGACGGCTGATGTTGATGGAGTTCGCAGAGTTAAGACCCAGAGCTACCTTCAGCTCTTCGTCGTCGAAGGCCTGCTTGACCAGCGCCTGGCAGGCATCGAAATCGCCGTCAATTGCCACGGTTTCAATGTTGCCGCCGAGGGTGCAGAACAGTTTCTCCTGCAGCGGGCTGATTTTGCCTTTCGGATAGAGGATCACCACGCGGACGTTTTTCAGGCCGTAGAACGCGTGTGCCACCGCCGCGCCGGTATCGCCGGAGGTTGCGGTCAGGATGGTCACTGGCTTGTCGCCGCTGATGTGGGTCAGCATCTGCGCCATAAAGCGGCCGCCGAAGTCTTTAAACGCCAGCGTCGGGCCGTGGAACAGCTCCAGGCAGCCAACGTCAGGCTCAACCTGCTTAACCGGCGCCGGGAAAGCGAACGCCGCACGCACGCGCTCTTCCAGCAGCTCCTGCGGGATTTCGTCGCCGATAAACGCAGACAGAATTTTGGTGCTGCGGGTGACAAAATCCTGCTTCAGCAGGTCATCAATCTCGGTCAGCTGGAATTCCGGCAGGTCATGCGGGAAGAATAGCCCCTGGTTTTTGCCCAGCCCCTGAGTTACCGCCTGCGCGAAGCTGACCTGCTCGTTATGATCTTTAAGGTTATAGAGTTTCATTAATTATCCCAGTACTCGTGCGCCAGCCGTGTCCAGACGGCAAATATGAACAAAGCCTTCCTGATTTTGCAGGTAGTGTTTAGAGAGCCAGTCCGCCACGCGCTGCGCGGTGTCAGGCTTGTCGCACAGGGCGAACAGCGTCGGGCCGGAGCCGGAGATGCCGCACGCCTGCGCGCCGATATCCATGGATGCCTGTCGCGCCTCGTTAAAGCCCGGCAGCAGCTTCGTGCGGTACGGCTCGGCAATGACGTCCTTCATCAGCTTCGCCGCCAGCTGCGGCTGACGGGTGTAGCAGGCGTGGATAAAGCCCGCCAGATGACGCCCGTGGGCGATACAGTCCTGACGACGATACTGCGCGGGCAGGATCGCACGCGCTTCCGCGGTAGAGACCTTAATGCCCGGATAGGCCAGCACCCACAGCCACTCATCAAACCCTGGCACCTGCTGGCTGATGATGCCATTTTCTTCGATCATCAGCTGCATGCCGCCGAGGAAGCACGGTGCCACGTTGTCATAGTGAATGCTGCCGGAGATGCGCCCTTCCAGCTCGCCCATTAAGCCCAGCAGGCGGTTGTTGTTCAGCGGCTTGCCGCAGTGCTCATTCATGGCCACCAGCGCAGCGACCACCGAACAGGCGCTGGAACCCAGCCCCGAGCCAATCGGCATACTTTTTTCCAGCGTCATAGCGACCGGCACGTTTTTACCGATCTCCTGACAGAAGCGTTCCCAGCACTGATAGACGATGTTCTCACGCGGGTCGGACGGCAGTTTGCTGGCGAAGCGGCCCACGTTGTTCAGGCTGAAGCTGTCTGCCGCTTCCACCGTGACCGTATCGCCCAGCAGCGAACCATCCACCGGCGTCACCGCCGCACCCAGCACGTCAAATCCGACGCTCATATTCGCGCTGGAAGCCGGGGCATAAACTTTGACCATGTTAAACTCCTAACTTCCATGACAGGGTACGCAGCAGATCGGCAAACACACCCGCCGCCGTAACATCGTTCCCTGCGCCATAGCCGCGAAGCACCAGCGGCAGTGGCTGATAATAGTGGCTGTAAAACGCGAGGGCGTTTTCGCCGTTTTTGACTTTGTACAGCGGGTCGTTGCCATCCACTTCGGCAATCTTCACCCGGCACACGCCATCTTCTTCAATGTTGCCAACATAGCGCAATACCTTACCTTCATCACGGGCTTTCGCAACGCGAGCGGCAAAAGCGTCGTCAAGCTGCGACAAATTTGCCATGAATGCAGCGACATCACCGCTGCTGTCAAATTCTGCCGGCAGCACGGGTTCAATCACGATATCGGAAAGCTCAAGTTCACGGCCCGTTTCACGGGCGAGGATCAGCAGCTTGCGCGCCACGTCCATACCGGAAAGGTCGTCACGCGGATCCGGCTCGGTATAGCCCAGCTCGCGCGCGGCGCGGGTGGCTTCCGACAGGCTCATCCCCTCATCCAGCTTGCCGAAGATAAACGACAGCGAGCCGGAGAGAATGCCGGAGAAACGCTGCAGTTCGTCGCCCGCGTTCAGCAGGTTCTGCAGGTTCTCGATAACCGGCAGGCCGGCACCCACGTTGGTGTCGTACAGGAACTTGCGGCGCGACTTGCTCGCCGCCAGACGCAGCTGGTGATAGTAATCCATCGACGAGGTGTTGGCCTTTTTGTTCGGCGTCACCACGTGGAACCCTTCGCGCAGGAAGTCGGCGTACTGGTCGGCCACCGCCTGGTTCGAGGTACAGTCGACGATCACCGGGTTAAGCAGATGATACTCTTTCACCAGACGGATCAGGCGGCCCAGGTTGAACGGCTCTTTCGCCTCGCTCATCTCGGCCTGCCAGTTTTCCAGGTTAAGGCCATGCACATTGGTCAGCAACGCTCTGGAGTTGGCAATCCCGCAGACGCGCAGATCGATATGTTTCTTCTTCAGCCACTCCTGCTGACGCTTCACCTGCTCCAGCAGCGCGCCGCCCACCCCGCCGACGCCAATCAGGAACAGCTCGATAACCTGATCGGTGTTGAACAGCATCTGGTGAACCACGCGTACGCCGGTGGTGGCGTCATCGTTGTCCACGACAACAGAAATTGATCGTTCTGACGAGCCCTGGGCAATCGCCACGATATTGATATTGGCGCGCGCCAGCGCGGCAAAGAACTTGGCGGAAATACCGCGCAGCGTGCGCATGCCGTCGCCGACCACGGAGATAATCGCCAGGCGTTCCTGAATGGCGAGCGGCTCCAGCAGCTCTTCTTTGAGTTCCAGATAGAACTCCTCCTCCAGCGCGCGACGGGCGCGCAGGCAGTCAGCCTGCGGCACGCAGAAGCTGATGCTGTATTCGGAAGAAGACTGGGTAATCAGCACCACCGAGATACCGTTGCGGGACATAGCCGCAAAGACGCGCGCCGCCATGCCGACCATCCCCTTCATCCCCGGACCGGAGACGCTGAACATCGCCATGTTGTTGAGGTTGGAGATACCTTTCACCGGCAGACCGTCCTCATCAGTACTCGCGCCAATCAGCGTACCCGGCGCCTGTGGGTTACCGGTGTTTTTAATCAGGCAAGGGATCTGGAACTGAGCAATCGGGGAGATGGTACGCGGGTGAAGCACTTTGGCGCCGAAGTAGGAAAGCTCCATCGCTTCCTGGTACGACATCGACTTCAGCAGTCTGGCATCGGGTACCTGGCGCGGGTCGCAGGTATAGACGCCGTCGACGTCAGTCCAGATTTCACAACAGTCCGCACGTAAACAGGCGGCCAACACGGCGGCGGAGTAGTCAGAGCCGTTACGGCCCAGCACCACCAGCTCACCCTTCTCGTTACCGGCTGTGAAGCCTGCCATCAGGATCATATGGTCAGACGGAATTTTGCTGGCGGCGATACGGCGGGTTGATTCGGCGATATCAACGGTGGATTCGAGGCAGTGGCCCACCGCCAGCAGTTTTTCAACCGGATCGATTACGGTCACGCTATGACCGCGCGCTTCCAGCACGCCGGCCATGATGGCGATAGAGAGTTTTTCGCCCCGGCAGATCAGCGCCGCGTTGACGCTGTCCGGGCACTGGCCGAGAAGGCTGATGCCGTGCAGGACATGTTTGATTTGCGCGAATTCCTGCTCAACGAAGGACTTCAGCTGAGCGTGCGGGAAGCCAGGCAGCGCCTCTGCCAGCCCTTGCAATAAATCAGCGAAGATACGTTCTGCGTCGCTGATGTTCGGGAGTGCATCCTGGCCACCGATGGTTTTTTCAATCATCGCCACCAGATGGTTCGTGATTTTTGCCGGGGCAGAGAGCACGGTAGCAACCTGCCCCTGCCTGGCGTTGCTTTCCAGGATATCGGCAACACGCAGAAAACGTTCTGCATTTGCCACTGATGTACCGCCGAACTTCAACACTCGCATGGTTCTACCTCGTTTCCTTTAGCCGAAAAAAAAGCCCGCACTGTTCAGGTGCGGGCTTTTTTTTGTTTTTCCTGTACGCGTCAGCCCGCATCGTTACCTGTGGTAATGATGATGGTTGTGGTAATGGTGGTGATGCTGATGCGTTTCATGGATGTTGTGTACTCTGTCATTATTATCTGTCTGTCCTGTATTCTTTTAGGGTTAAAGGATCGAGCACCTTAAGTCAACGAATTTTTAATTTGATCACAATTCGGGAGACTCTCACGTCCCGCTGTTTGCAGATTTATTTTCATCCGATTCGCCCAATAGCAACCCTTCTGGACAGACTTATTCGCCATAGTAAAAACTTATGACAGGATTTTACTCCGCCAATTTTTTTTCAATATCGTGCAGCAAACGGTGCAGCATTGCGGTGTCCCGCTGCTCAAGACGGCCCAAACGCTGCTGCAGCCAGTCAGCCATTTTCTGATCGTCCGCTACCCCCAGCTGAGACAAGAGTTGCTCAACGCGAGCGCGCAGCGCAGCCAGCTGATTTTCATTTGCCCCTTCTGCCGGAGGTTGGGGGATTTGTATTAGGGAGGCTAATTGATAGCAGTAGACCATGACCGCCTGGCCTAAATTCAGGGAGGGATAATCGGCGACCATCGGCGCACCGGTAAGAACGTCCGCCAGCTCCAGCTCTTCGTTGGTTAATCCTGAATCTTCGCGACCAAACACCAGGGCGGCTTTATCCAGCCACTGGCTTTTCTCACTCAGCATCGGCACCAGCTCCGCTGGCGTGGCATAGTAATGGAACTTCGCACGGCTGCGCGCGGTGGTCGCAACGGTAAACGAAATGTCGTGCAGCGCATCAGCAAGCGTAGCGTAAGTGGTTATATTATCGAGGATATCGCCCGATCCGTGCGCGACCCAACGAGCTGCAGGCTCCAGGTGGGCAGTGCTGTCCACGATACGTAAATCGGTGAACCCCATGGTCTTCATGGCACGCGCGGCAGCGCCTATATTTTCGGCTCTGGCTGGGGCAACCAGTACAATCGACAGATGCATTTATGCTCTCTTTTTAATCAGTTAGCGGGTAAAAATGTGATGCACTTCAACATATTACGCAGCGCGAATTTACAAAATTGCAACACAAATCACCGAAATAGCGTTTCATAACAAATTAAAAACGCTAAACTATTCCTTGTCTGAACAATCAGTTAGAATGTTAACAGAACACTATTATCCCTATGTTTTATAATGATAATAGCAATATGAATACCCTATTCTGATTGGATTCGCTTCGTTTATAAATCAATGTCCGCAACTAGTTGGTTTATTGAAAAATTGTGACAAAGGCTAGCATTCCGCTACGATGATTTCATCAAACTGTTAACGTGCTACAATTGAACTTGATATATGTCAACGAAGCGTAGTTTTATTGGGTGTCTGGTGTCACTTAGCCTGTTATGTTGCTGTTAAAATGGTTAGGATGACAGCCGTTTTTGACACTGTCGGGTCCAAAGGGAAAGTACCCAAGACCAAGCTAATGATGTTGTTGACGTTGATGGAAAGTGCATCAAGAACGCAATTACGTACTTTAGTCACGTTAAGCCGATCATGTTAATTTGCGACATGCATCAGGCAGGTCAGGGACTTTTGTACTTCCTGTTTCGATTTAGTTGGCAATTTAGGTAGCAAACATGCAGACCCCGCACATTCTTATCGTTGAAGACGAGTTGGTAACACGCAACACGTTAAAGAGCATTTTCGAAGCAGAAGGCTACGATGTCTTTGAAGCGACCGATGGCGCAGAGATGCATCAGATCCTTTCTGAAAATGATATCAACCTGGTGATCATGGATATTAACCTGCCGGGCAAAAACGGTCTTCTTCTGGCGCGCGAACTGCGCGAGCAGGCGAACGTCGCGTTAATGTTCCTGACGGGCCGTGATAACGAAGTTGATAAAATTCTTGGCCTGGAAATCGGTGCGGATGACTACATCACCAAGCCGTTCAATCCTCGCGAGTTAACCATTCGTGCACGCAACCTGCTGTCCCGCACCATGAACCTGGGTACGGTCAGCGAAGAGCGTCGTAGCGTAGACAGCTACAAATTCAACGGCTGGGAACTTGATATCAATAGCCGTTCGTTGATTAGCCCGAACGGTGAGCAGTATAAACTGCCGCGCAGTGAATTCCGCGCGATGCTGCACTTCTGCGAAAACCCGGGAAAAATTCAGTCCCGTGCAGAACTGCTGAAGAAAATGACCGGCCGTGAGCTGAAGCCGCACGACCGTACCGTAGACGTGACCATCCGTCGTATTCGTAAGCATTTCGAATCTACGCCAGATACGCCGGAAATCATCGCCACCATTCACGGCGAAGGGTACCGTTTCTGCGGCGATTTACAGGAATAATCCCGCAGTTAATGCATTAAAAAACGGCGCTTATGCGCCGTTTTTTTTATTCCCGCCAGGGCATAATCGGCACCGCGCTGATCGCGTTTTTCGGTGACCCTTCCACCACTTTGTCAGAATAGGCCAGGTAGGCCAGCGTATTGCGTTTGGCATCGTAGAAACGCACAACCTGCAGCTTTTTGAACACCAGCGAGGTCCGTTTCTGGAATACCACGTCGCCCTGCGCTTTGCCGTTTTTAATTTTGTCGCTCAATTCAACCGGGCCCACCTGCTGACAAGAAATCGCCGCATCGGAGGTATCTTCCGCCAGTCCCAGCCCGCCTTTGATACCGCCCGTTTTCGCGCGGCTGACGTAGCAGGTGACGTTTTTCACGTCCGGATCGTCAAACGCCTCCACCACGATTTTGTGGTCCGGGCCGAACATTTTGAACACGGTATCGACGGAGCCAATCTGTTCTGCCTGCGCCACGCGCCCAACCATCAGCATCAACGCGGTGAAGATCAAAGTCTTGTATTTCATATTGTTACCATTCTTTAAAATTACACTGAACGATTATTCAACACTTTAGACAAAAATGTAGCAAGATCACAGGATTAGAATATATCTGCCTGTAATGTGCTAGAAAAAGCATGAATGCGCAAAAAAAACACTGAATGCTAAAACATCAAAAAATGCTATTATCCGCTAACCTGTTATCAGGCACCTGCTGTTTTAAGGATGAGGATAGTATATGGATCAGGCTGGAATTATTCGCGACCTGCTCACCTGGCTGGAAGGTCATCTCGACCAGCCTTTGTCACTGGATAATGTGGCGGCTAAAGCAGGCTATTCCAAGTGGCATCTGCAAAGGATGTTCAAGGATGTCACCGGTCATGCTATCGGGGCCTATATTCGCGCACGTCGTTTATCAAAATCTGCTGTGGCTTTGCGCCTGACCGCGCGGCCGATTCTGGATATTGCCCTGCAATATCGTTTCGATTCACAGCAGACCTTCACCCGCGCCTTTAAAAAACAGTTCTTGTTGACGCCAGCGCTTTATCGTCGCTCGCCTGACTGGAGCTCGTTTGGCATGCGTCCGCCGCTGCGTCTGGGCGAGTTCGCAATGCCGAAGTACGACATTATTACACTGCCGGAAACCCATCTGATCGGCACAACGCAGAGCTACTCCTGTTCACTGGAGCAGATTTCCGAGTTCCGACATCAGATGCGCGTCCAGTTCTGGCGCGACTTCCTGAGCCACGCGCCGGCGATCCCGCCTATCCTGTATGGCCTCAACGAAACGCATCCAAGCCAGGAAAAAGACGACGAGCAGGAGGTGTTCTACACCACCGCGCTGACGCCAGAGATGGCCAATGGGTATATTCAGGGTTCGAAGCCTGTCGTGCTGGAAGGCGGCGAATACGTGATGTTCGCCTATGAAGGGCTGGGAACGGGGGTTCAGGAATTTATCCTGACCGTTTACGGAACCTGCATGCCGATGCTGAATCTGAATCGCCGTAAAGGTCAGGACATTGAGCGCTACTACCCGGCGCAGGATGCCAAACCGGAAGAAGGCCCAATCAATCTGCGTATGGAATTTTTGATTCCAATACGTCGTTAACGCTGCAGTTCGTCAAGCGCAGGGGCATCGAGATGCGAAATGTCCCCTGCCATCTCCACGACCCAACCTGACGCCAGCCACGCGCTTTCCTGATAATCAATTCGGGAAATGGAGCAGTTACGCAGACGCAAACGGCGCTCAGCGTAAGCCGGTAATCCCAGAATGGTGCTCACCAGGCAACCCAACGCAATCCCGTGACTCACCAGCAGCGGACGGCTTCCCGCCGGCAGCTTCAGGCATTCCGCCAGGGCGGCATGCATGCGTACGCTGAGCTCCTGCATGGATTCGCCCTCAGGAATACGGCCATCTTCGGTACCGTTCACCAGCGTGCGGCGCCAGCCCTCCTCCGCTTCCGTCAGCGTATCGATATGGCGTTTTTCCAGCACGCCCATATCCAGCTCGCGCAGGCGCGGCTCCAGCATGACGTCACAGCCGCAGGCGTCTGCAATGATGCGCGCCGTCTGCTGTGTGCGACCTAAATCGCTGGTAATGACGTGGGTAATGCCCAGCGTTCGGGCGCGTTCTGCCACCTGCCACGCTTGCTGCACGCCCTTCTCTGTAAGAGGACTGTCTGACTGGCCTTGAATACGTCGCTCGGCGTTCCACTGCGTTTCACCGTGGCGAACAAGGTATACCTGTAACATGCTTTTTTTCCGTTATACTGCGATGAGTTTTTTGAATCGAGCTTAATTATGCACCATGTTGTCTCTGCTACCACTAATCCTGCCAAAATTCAGGCAATTCTAAGGGCATTTGAAGAGATCTTCGGCGCAGGATCCTGCCATATTGAGGCCATCGGCGTCGAGAGTGGCGTTCCTGAACAGCCGTTTGGCAGCGAGGAAACGCGCGCTGGCGCACGAAACCGCGTGGCAAATGCCAGGGCTGCGGCACCGGATGCGGACTTTTGGGTGGCAATTGAAGCCGGTATCGACGAAGGCGCAACCTTTAGCTGGGTGGTGATCGAAAGCCGTGAACAGCGCGGTGAAGCGCGTTCAGCCACCCTGCCGCTGCCGGAGATTATTCTGGAAAAAGTCCGCGCGGGTGAAGCGCTCGGGCCGGTGATGTCGCAGTACACCGGCATTGATGAGATTGGCCGTAAAGAAGGGGCGATTGGCGTCTTTACCGCAGGCGCGCTGACGCGTTCAGGCGTTTATCATCAGGCGGTGATCCTGGCGTTGAGCCCGTTCCATAACGCGATTTATCGTTAGGTATTTTTCAGCAATACCGCTTCCAGCCACTGGCGCAGCTCAACGGGTGCCGACTTCAGGCTGTTCGATCCGCGGGTAATCGTTGCGATGCCCGCGCCGAGCTCATTTTTCAGCTCGCGCTGGCTCATTTCTCCGCGCAGCAGCTCTTCAATGATGCGCACGCGCGTGCCCAGCGCCTCACGCTCGTCCGGCGTGAGCATCAGCTGCATCAGGGGTAAATGCAGATCCTGTTCGTAAGACTGACGCAGCAGCTCCACAAAACGAAGCCACTCCAGATGACGTTGTTCGGCCATTGCCGAGGAATACGGGGAATGCTGGGTCATGTTATGCTGCCTCTTGTACTCTTTAGCGAGTACAGCATAACACAACCCACGCCGATCAGTAACGTCTCTGCCACTCGGCATCGCTCATCAGGGTATCTTTCTGCCCCATGAAGTAGCGATAGTAAGCGTCATAGGCCAGCACGTTCTTCACGTAGCCGCGCGTTTCCGAGAACGGGATGCTCTCCACAAACGCTACCGCGTCGATGCGTCCGGCGCTGTTGCCGAGCCAGGTGCGCACGCGTCCTGGCCCCGCGTTATACGCCGCCGAAGAGAAGATGCGGTTATTGCCGAACTGCTGATACACGTACTGGAGATAGCTGGTACCGATATTGATGTTGGTATCCGGATCCAGAAGCTGCGACGGACTGCTGTACCCCGGAATATTAAACATCTTCACCGTGTGCGTCGCCGTGCCTGGCATAATCTGCATCAGGCCGCTGGCGCCCACCGGGGAGCGGACTTTCGGGTTCCAGGCGCTCTCCTGACGGGCAATCGCCATCGCGTAGCTTTGCGGGATATCTTTGCCGCTGGTGTAGCGATCGAACAGATCTTTGTACGCCAGCGGGAAACGCTCTTCCAGATGATCCCAAAGCTTGCCGGCGATCGTCGCCTGCACGCTGAGATCCCACCAGTGATTATCAAACGCATAGCGGGCAAGCTGGGCTTTCTCGTCGGTGGTGCGGCTGGTCACCAGATTCGCCCACTCGCTGCGCGCGGTGTTATCCATATTCCAGTACATCAGCTCGCGAACGCGCGCCATTTCTGGCCCCTGCGTCAGCGCCGGGTTCGCGTTGGCAGGCGCTTTATCTATACGGAAGGTGTATTCCTCGCCCAGACGCTGCGCGGCAGCCATTGGGTAAAACCCGCGCTGCTGCATCAGCGTATGGAGGATCTCTTTGGCTTCATCATCACGGCCGCGCTCCATCAGCAGATCGGCCTGCCAGTAGCGCCATTCGTCTTTCTCTTTGGCCTCCATTGGCAAACGCGCGAGCCAGGTATTGAGCCCGCGACGATCGCCCGTGCCCAGCGCCATGCGCACGCGGCGTTCCACCAGAGAGGTGGAGTTCGAACGCATAATCGCATCGTCACGCCAGCGCGCCTGTTCATCGGTCACATCGGTGCCCATCAGTCGCCACGCCACAATGTCGCGCAGCTCCTGGGTTTGCTCCTCATTGAGCTGCTGCGCCTGCACCAGCTGCGGGATCATCAGCCGCGCGTTTTCCACATCGTCACGCGCCACGCTGGCAAAGGCCACCGCCGCCATCTGGCGGGTAAAATCGGTCGCGCCCGTACTGCGGGCAAAGGTCAGCACGCTGTTGGGATCGTTTGCAAGCCCGATAACCGCGGTAGAGATCGTCTGGTAATCGGACGGCATCTGCCCCGCCAGCGTGGTCACCAGACGCGTGTTACCGGCTTTCATCGCCAGACGGATGCGCTCAAGGTAGGACAGCGGATCCTGCTTGCCGGAAGCGCGCCACGCGCTAAACAGGGAATCACAGGCGTTTGGCTGGTTTTTTCCGGTCAGCCAGAGCTCTTTCGCCCCGGCCCAGGCCTCTTCCTGCTGGCCGGTCGCCCATTTCGCGTAGTAATAGTTACACTGGGCTTCGGTGGCGTTCGGCTTTTCAGGGCTAAACGCCAGCAGGCCGCGCCAGTCTTCGCGACGCGCCAGCTCATTCACAAAGCGAGACTGGAGATTTCGGGCAGGCGGCAGGGTCGGGTTCGCCTGAATGAAGTTATTCACGGTGACGGTGGGTTGGTTCATGAGATCGTCGGTTATCTGGCGGTACTCCAGATACGGATACAGCGGATAATCCTTTAGCGTCGGCATCAGCGCCTGCACGGTATCCATCTGCTTGTTGTCCCACGCCTGTTTAATCTGGGCGTAGCGGTTACGTTGTTCATCCAGTGAATCGGCATGCACCGCCTGGCTTACCGCCATTACGCATACGCTGGCAGCCAGCAGACGCCAGACCACCCGTTTGGCTTTTTCCACAAGCTCTTCCTCATTGTTTTTTCGTCAATTGCAGCGTCTTGCCACGTCAAAGTCTAATTAACTTATGCTAACCAGGCATCCTTCAACGCGCCACGTCATGGACACTTTTTTACCTTTCTTGCGCGTTTTAACACTCCCGACGTTCCTGGCTGGGATTAGGACGTGAAAAAGGCTACACTTCGAGGCTGAAATTCCTTCTCATTACGATAAAAGAGGCGAAGTCCAACGTGGCTCAATTCGTTTATACCATGCATCGTGTCGGCAAAGTTGTCCCGCCGAAACGTCATATTCTTAAAAATATCTCGCTGAGCTTCTTCCCGGGCGCAAAAATCGGTGTTCTGGGTCTCAACGGTGCCGGTAAGTCCACCCTGCTGCGCATCATGGCCGGCATTGATACAGACATCGAAGGTGAAGCCCGTCCGCAGCCTGGCATCAAGATTGGTTACCTGCCGCAGGAACCTCAACTGAACCCGGAACACACCGTTCGCGAATCCGTTGAAGAAGCGGTATCCGAAGTGGTTAACGCGCTGAAAGGTCTGGATGAAGTGTATGCCAAATACGCCGAGCCGGATGCGGACTTCGACAAGCTGGCCGCACAGCAGGGCAAGTATGAAGAGATCATCCAGGCGCACGACGGTCACAACCTGAACGTGCAGCTGGAGCGCGCGGCTGATGCCCTGCGTCTGCCGGACTGGGATGCGAAAATCGCGAACCTCTCCGGGGGTGAACGCCGCCGCGTGGCGCTGTGCCGCCTGCTGCTGGAAAAACCAGACATGCTGCTGCTCGACGAACCGACTAACCACCTGGATGCAGAATCCGTGGCGTGGCTGGAGCGCTTCCTGCACGACTTCGAAGGCACCGTTGTGGCGATTACCCACGACCGTTACTTCCTCGACAACGTCGCTGGCTGGATCCTGGAGCTGGACCGCGGTGAAGGTATTCCTTGGGAAGGCAACTACTCTTCCTGGCTGGAGCAGAAAGATCAGCGTCTGGCACAGGAAGCTTCTCAGGAAGCGGCGCGTCGTAAGTCTATCGAGAAAGAGCTTGAGTGGGTTCGTCAGGGCGCGAAAGGCCGTCAGTCTAAGGGCAAAGCCCGCCTGGCACGCTTTGAAGAGCTGAACAACACCGAATACCAGAAACGTAACGAAACCAACGAACTGTTTATTCCACCTGGAGCACGTCTGGGGGATAAAGTGGTTGAAGTTACCAACCTGCGTAAGTCCTACGGCGACCGTCTGCTGATCGACGACCTGACCTTCTCCGTACCGAAAGGCGCTATCGTCGGGATCATCGGTCCGAACGGCGCGGGTAAATCGACCCTGTTCCGCATGATGTCCGGTCAGGAACAGCCTGACAGCGGCTCTATCACCCTGGGTGAAACCGTGAAGCTGGCCTCCGTTGACCAGTTCCGTGACGCGATGGATAACAGCAAAACCGTGTGGGAAGAAGTCTCCGGCGGTCTGGATATCATGCGTATCGGCAACACAGAGATGCCAAGCCGCGCCTATGTTGGCCGCTTTAACTTCAAAGGCACCGACCAGGGCAAACGCGTGGGCGAGCTGTCCGGCGGTGAGCGCGGTCGTCTGCACCTGGCGAAGCTGCTGCAGGTGGGCGGTAACGTTCTGCTGCTCGATGAACCAACCAACGACCTGGACATCGAAACCCTGCGCGCGCTGGAAAACGCCCTGCTGGAGTTCCCGGGCTGCGCGATGGTTATCTCGCACGACCGCTGGTTCCTGGACCGTATCGCGACCCACATCCTGGACTATCAGGACGAAGGTAAAGTGGAGTTCTTCGAAGGTAACTTCACCGAATACGAAGAGTACAAGAAACGCACGCTGGGCGCCGACGCGCTGGAGCCGAAGCGTATTAAGTACAAACGTATCGCGAAATAAAAGCAAAACGGCAACCTCGGTTGCCGTTTTTTATGTTTGTACCCTCTCCCCGTGGGAGAGGGCCAGGGTGAGGGCATCAGGCGGCACAAACTCAGCCACCCACGTAATACCGCTTCACCTCATCAAACTGCATCGCAAACTCGATATAGCTCATCAGCGCAGGCGAATTCAGCTTGCGGCTCGGGTAGGCCAGCCACAGATCGTTACCTTCAACATTCCACTCCGGCAGCACCTGAACCAGCGCACCTTTTTCAATTTTATCTTCCAGCAGAAATGCGGGTAAGAGCGTGATCCCCGCACCGGCAATCGCACACTCGCGGGCGTATACCAGATTATCGGTCATGTGCGCGTTATCCGGCAGGTAGCGGTAATCCTCGCTCTCGCTTCGCAGAAGCCACTCCGACCACGCCCTGTGCGTAATGCAGCGGTGCTCCACCAGCTGGCGGGGATGCGTCAGCGGATCCCGACGCGCCAGATAGTCCGGCGAGGCCAGCATGTAGCGCGGGCAGTGTCCGATCATTCTGCCTATCAGAGAGGAGTCCTGCGGCTTGCCGGTGCGCAGCGCTACGTCAAAACCGGCCTCGACCAGGTCCACCACGTCGTCAGAGATCGATACATCGAGCGACACGTCAGGATAGCGAAGCTGAAACTCGGCATTCATATGCGCCAGCAGGGTCGCGCCAATCCCCGCCGGGCAGGTAATACGCAGCCGGCCGCTGGGGTTTTCACGCAGGCGCTGAATGGCATACTCCGCCCGCTCGCTGGCCGCCAGCATCTCCCGACAGTGCACCAGATAGTGCTCGCCCGCGAACGTCAGGCTGATCCTGCGCGTGGTGCGATTAAGCAGACGGATCCCCACCTGCAGCTCCAGCTGGCTGATCCGCTGGCTGACGCTGGATTTCGGCAGTTCGGCTTTCTGCGCCGCCGCGGTAAAACTGCCCATCTCCGCCACCAGCGCAAACAGCGCCATATCCTGCAGCTGTTTAAACATGATTGTTCACCCTGTACGAACGCTGAGTTCATGATTGTCCATCTTATCACGCAGCTGTCCACTTTATAGACTAGCCTCAACAAAACGCATTCCATTGAGGAGCACACCATGTCAGTTAAAGCCATTGCCGTTAACCCAGAAAATCCGTCCACCTTCATTGAAATCACCCCGCCAATGCCGACGCCCGGCGAACACGATCTGCTGATAGAGGTGAAAGCCGTATCGATTAACCCGGTTGATACCAAAGTGCATGCAGGCATCGCCAAAAATGGGCTGAACGAGCCGCGAATTCTGGGGTGGGATGCCAGCGGGGTCGTCAAAGCCGCTGGAGCTGGCGTCACCGGCTTCAAACCGGGTGATGAGGTGTGGTACGCGGGCGACATCACCCGCCCGGGCAGCAATACCACTCATCAGCTGATAGATGAGCGCATTGTCGGCCACAAGCCTGCCAGCCTCGGCTGGGCGGCTGCCGCTGCACTGCCGTTGACCGCGCTCACCGCGTGGGAAGGTCTGTTTGAACGCCTGAACATTCAGGATGCCGGGGCGGATAAAACGCTGCTGATCATCGGCGGTGCGGGCGGCGTGGGATCGCTGGCAATCCCCTTTGCGAAGCACAACAGCAAGGTGAAGATCGTCGCAACCGCTTCGCGAGAAGATTCCGCCCGCTGGTGCCGCGAACGCGGGGCTGACGTTGTCGTCAACTACCGCGACCTGAAAGGCGAGCTGGCGAAACAGGGGCTGACCTTTGTGGATTACATTTTCATCCTCAACGATACCGACGGGCACTGGGATGCGGTCAGCGACCTGATTGCGCCTCAGGGGCATATCTGTTCCATCGTTGAGAATGAACGTCCGCTGAACCAGGACAAGCTGAAGTCCAAATCCGCCGCCCTGCACTGGGAATTTATGTACACCCGCAGCATGTACCAGACCGCGGATATGGCGCGTCAGGGTGAGATCCTCAATGAGGTGGCAAAACTGGTGGATAACGGCGTGGTGGAAAGTTCGCTGAGTGAAACGCTGCACGGGCTGAGCGTGGAAAGCATTACCGAGGCGCACCGTAAAGTGCTGGAGGGGCATATGCGCGGGAAAGTGGTGGTTGAGTTCTGAGTGGTTTGATGCCCTCACCCCGGCCCTCTCCCACAGGGAGAGGGAGGTTAACGCTTACCCCTGCTCCCCCATCATCTCCTTCACCAGCTCGACGCAGCGCAGGAAGCGGGAGTCATAGTCAGACTCTTCCACATGCACAAACTCAACGTTGTTTTCGTTGAGCATCTCCACCAGCATGGACTGGAATTCCCGTCTGTCCACGGAGCTGCCGAGGCTGCGCATGCCGTCAGCGACCCACGGGGTGTTGTTCTCCAGCAGGATCACCAGGTCAAAGCGGTATTCGTCAATCAGCGCCTGCACGAACGGGTGCTCGCGCCCTTCATATTTTTTACAGAACGCCTGCGTGGTCACGAAATCGGTATCGATAAACGCCACTTTGTTGGCGTATTTGACCGCAAAATCAATGTACTGGGCATGACCGAGCGCGATTTTGTCGTAGTCGGAATACTGCAGCGCCATCTCGTCGCCGCCAAGGTGTGAGAAAACATAATCGCGGCCGTATTCCCACGCGCTGGTGGTATTGAAGATGTTCGCCAGCTTGTTGACCAGCGTCGATTTCCCGCTCGACTCGCCGCCCAGGATCGCGACGGTACGCACGAAGAACGGCTTCACTTCGGTCGGAATGTAATCCCAGTAGCGGAACGGGTTTTCGCGGATCTGCGCCCCGCTGATGTTCATAAAGGTACGTTTCGGGTCGATCAGCACCGTCTCGATACCCAGATGCTCGCGGAACTGCGGCGCGTCGGACTCTTCAGAGGTGTAGATCCAGTTAGGCGCAATGCCCTTCTCTTCCATAAACGCTTTGATGCCGTTGCTCCACACGTCCCAGCCGTGCGGATACGGCTCCATGCCCTCTTCGTTAAAGGCATGAATACGAATATTTTTCTGATACTTAAAGGTCTGGAGCAGCCAGCGCAGGCGGTCCGGTACGGTCGGCTGCTGCGACATGGCGCTGTCTTCAAACAGCTGACGGTCACGGGTTTCGTCATATCCCATGATGATGTGCAGCTCGTCAACCTGACTACAGGCGCGCTGGATCAGATAGATATGTCCGGTATGCAGGGGGTAAAACTTGCCGAACACCACGCCGATGTTCTTTTGCATACGCGGGAACTCCAGCCCCAGAAAGCGGTGCAGCGCTTCCAGCTTCTGCGCGCTGGGGCTTTTGATTTTGGCGTTCAGCAGCTGGCTCAGGTAGCCTTTGGTCATGCCGCTGGCGTCCGCCACCTGCTGCAGCGTGCAGCCCTTCTGGCGGATTGCGGTCTTGATGTAGTCAAATGATGACATAAATTACGGTGCCTCCTGCAAAATCAAATTTACGTAATTATAAGTCGTCAAAGACATTTAACGCATCTGCGAGTTTTTTCACGCCAAATACCTGCATCCCTTCCGGGATCTTTTTCGGCACGTTGGCGGCGGGAACGATCGCCCGGCGGAAACCGTGTTTTGCCGCCTCGGAGATACGCTCCTGGCCGCTGGGTACCGGACGGATTTCCCCGGCGAGGCCCACTTCGCCGAAAACCACCAGATCCTGCGGCAGCGGTCTGTCGCGCAGGCTGGAAACCATCGCCAGCAGCAGCGCCAGGTCTGCGCTGGTCTCCGTGACTTTGACGCCGCCGACCACGTTAACGAAGACGTCCTGATCCGCCATCTGCAGCCCGCCGTGACGGTGCAGCACCGCCAGCAGGATCGCCAGACGGTTCTGTTCCAGACCGACCGCCACGCGCCGCGGGTTGCCCATCATCGACACGTCCACCAGCGCCTGAATTTCGACAAGCAGTGGACGTGTCCCTTCCCACAGCACCATCACCGAGCTGCCGGAGGTGATCTCATCGCCGCGGCTCAGGAAGATGGCCGAGGGGTTGCTGACTTCGCGCAGCCCCTGTTCGGTCATGGCAAACACGCCCAGTTCGTTCACCGCACCAAAGCGGTTCTTGTGGCTGCGCAGGGTGCGGAAGCGGGAATCCGCGTCGCCATCGAGCATTACGGAGCAGTCGATACAGTGTTCAAGCACCTTCGGCCCGGCCAGCGAGCCGTCTTTGGTCACGTGGCCGACCATCACAATCGCCACGCCGCGCGTTTTGGCAAAGCGCGTCAGGTAAGCCGCGGTTTCACGCACCTGCGCGACGCTGCCCGGCGAAGACTGAATGTCCGCCATATGCATCACCTGGATGGAGTCGATCACCATCAGCTTCGGCTGCTCTTCTTCAGCGATCATGCAGATCTGCTCGATGCTGGTTTCGGAGAGCATGTTCAGGTTGCCGGTCGGCAGGCCCAGACGGTGCGCGCGCATCGCCACCTGCTGCAGTGACTCTTCGCCCGTGACGTACAGGGTTTTCATCTGTTCGGCGAGCTTGCAGAGCGTTTGCAGCAGCAGGGTCGATTTACCCGCGCCCGGGTTACCGCCGATCAGGATCGCGCTGCCCGGCACCACGCCGCCGCCGAGCACGCGGTCAAACTCTTTGAACCCGGTGGAGAAGCGCGGCAGCTCTTCGAGGCTGATGTCCGAAAGTTTTTGCACCTTCGCCACGCCCGCGTTACCGGCATAGCCGCTCAGGCGCTCATTGCGCGCCACGCTCGGCGAAGCCGCCACACCACGCACTTCGGTGATGGTGTTCCAGGCATGACAGGCGCTGCATTGCCCCTGCCAGCGCGGATAATCCGCACCACATTCATTACAGACAAATGCGCGTTTTGGAGCTTTCGCCACGGTTTACCTCGTTATTTCTGATTAAGGCTGCCGGAGAGAATGCAGAACACCCCCATCAGGTCAGCGTGACGGATAGTGACTTCCGTCTTTTCATTCACTTTTGGCTTGGCGTGGTAGGCAATGCCCAGCCCGGCGGCTTTGATCATCGGCAGGTCGTTCGCGCCATCGCCGATGGCGACGGTCTGGACGACCGGAATTTCATATTTTTCCGCCAGACGCGTCAGCGTATTGGCTTTGTACTGGGCATCTACGATATCACCGATCACCTGGCCGGTCAGCTTGCCGTCCATGATCTCCAGCTCGTTGGCCACCACGGTGGTCAGATGCAGTTTTTCCCGCAGATAATCCGCGAAGAAGGTGAAGCCACCGGAGGCGATCGCCACTTTCCAGCCGAGGGACTGTAGCTTCAGCACCAGCTGCGTCAGCCCTGGCATCAGCGGCAGCACGTCGCGCACCTGGCGCAGAATGTTGGCATCAGCGCCTTTCAGGGTCGCCACGCGCTGTCTCAGGCTGGCGGTGAAATCCAACTCGCCGCGCATCGCACGCTCGGTAACTTCCGCCACCAGCTCCCCGCTGCCCGCCAGCTTCGCAATCTCGTCGATACACTCGATCTGAATGGCGGTAGAGTCCATGTCCATCACCAACAGGCCCGGGGTTTTCAGGTGCGGAATTTTGCCCAGCGGCGCGACGTCCAGCCCCGCGTCATGCGCCAGACGCGTTGCGCGCTGCGTCAGGGAACCCGCCAGGCGAATAACCTGGTAGTCTTCCACGCACCAGGCGGCGACGATGACCATCGCCGCACCCAGCTTGCTTTGATACTGGGTCAGGCGTTGCTTATCCAGACCGCGTCCGTAGAGGAGCCAGCCGCTACGACCGGCGTGGTAATCCAGAGGCATCACCTCATCGCCACTTAAAGAGAGCGGCAATCCTGGCCATAAAGAGACATCCGTTGGCAGGTCACACCAGGTAATGTTCGGCATTAAAGCTCCTGTAATTTCGTTCGCGCCGGAAGGTTGCAGAGGGAAAATAACGCATGAGGCTACCCTGTAACCATCACTTCTGGCAACATTAAGCCGTAAATTTTCAGCAGGTGGAATATGGCTCGCGCAAAACTGAAATTCCGGCTTCATCGCGCCGTGATTGTCCTTTCCTGTCTCGCACTACTAGTGGTGCTGATGCAAGGGGCATCGTGGTTTAGCCAGAACCATCAACGGCAACGCAACCCGCAGTTTGAAGAGCTGGCCCGCACGCTGGCGCGCCAGGTGACGCTCAACGTCGCACCGTCCATGCGTACCGAAACGCCGGACGATAAGCGGATAGGCCAGGTTTTACGCCTGCTCACGGAGAACAGCCGCATTCTTGATGCTGGCGTCTATGATGAGCAAGGCAACCTGATTGCCCGCGCGGGCGAGCACGTCGACGTGCGCGACAGGCTGGCGCTGGACGGGAAAAAAGCCGGGGGCTACTTTAACCAGCAGATTGTCGAACCTATTCAGGGGAAGAATGGCCCGCTGGGCTATCTGCGCCTGACCCTCGATACCCACACCCTGCCTACTGAAGCCAAACAGGTCGATAATACCACCAATATTCTGCGCCTGATGCTGCTGCTTTCACTCGCCATCGGCGTTGTGCTGGCGCGCACCCTGCTTCGCGGCAAGCGCTCGCGCTGGCAGCAATCCCCGTTCCTGCTGACCGCCAGCAAATCCGTCCCCGAAGACGAAGAGAGCGAGAGGAAAGATTAGTGATAAAGTAGGCGAACGATTCGGAAAAGGAACTTTGCCATGACGACGTTACGCCTGCTTATCTCTGACTCTTACGATCCCTGGTTTAATCTCGCGGTAGAAGAGGGCATCTTCCGCCAGATGCCCGCTACCCAGCGCGTACTGTTTCTCTGGCGTAACGCCGATACGGTGGTCATCGGCCGCGCGCAAAACCCGTGGAAAGAGTGCAACACCCGGCGTATGGAAGAAGACAACGTCCGCCTCGCACGTAGAAGCAGCGGCGGCGGCGCGGTGTTTCACGATCTGGGCAATACCTGCTTTACCTTTATGGCGGGCAAACCGGAATACGATAAAACCATCTCAACGTCCATCGTCCTCAACGCGCTCAATTCACTCGGCGTGACGGCGGAAGCGTCCGGGCGTAACGATCTGGTAGTGAAAACCCCCGAGGGCGACCGGAAGGTCTCCGGCTCCGCCTACCGTGAAACGATGGATCGCGGGTTCCACCACGGCACCCTGTTGCTGAACGCCGATCTGAGCCGTCTGGCTAACTACCTGAATCCGGATAAGAAAAAGCTCCAGGCCAAAGGAATTACCTCCGTGCGCGGCCGCGTGGCAAATCTGGTGGAGCTGTTGCCGGGGATCACGCACGAGCAGATTTGCGATGCCATCCGTGACGCGTTCTTTGAACATTACGGCGAGCGCGTGGAAGCAGAAGTCATCTCCCCTGAAAAAATCCCGGACCTGCCCAACTTCGCCGAAACCTTCGCCCGCCAGAGCAGCTGGGAGTGGAACTTCGGTCAGGCTCCTGCGTTTTCCCATCTGCTGGACGAGCGTTTTACCTGGGGCGGCGTGGAGCTGCATTTTGACGTGGAGAAAGGCCATATTACCCGCACGCAGGTGTTTACCGATAGCCTGAACCCGGCACCGTTAGAGGCGCTGGCGGCACGTTTGCAGGGCTGTTTGTACCGGGCGGATATGCTGCAGCAGGAATGCGACACGTTGATTGGGGATTTCCCGGAACAGGAAAAAGAGCTGCGGGAGCTGTCGGCGTGGATTGCACAGGCGGTACGCTAGTGCGGTCTAATGCCCTCACCCCGGCCCTCTCCCACAGGGAGAGGGAGGGAAGAGACAGAATTACTCTTTATCGCCCAGCAGAACGGATTCCAGCGCGATTTTGATCATGTCGTTAAAGGTAGTCTGACGCTCGGCAGCAGTGGTCTGCTCGTGGGTACGGATGTGGTCAGACACGGTGCAGATGGTCAGCGCTTTCGCACCAAACTCAGCCGCGACGCCGTAAATACCCGCCGCTTCCATTTCCACGCCCAGGATACCGTATTTCTCCATCACGTCGAACATCTCGCCGCCGTCCGGGGCATAGAACAGGTCAGCAGAGAAGATGTTACCCACGCGCGCTTCAACGCCCAGCGCTTTTGCCGCGTCAACCGCGTCACGCACCATGCCGAAGTCAGCAATCGCCGCGAAGTCATGGTCTTTGAAACGCATGCGGTTAACTTTGGAATCGGTGCAGGCACCCATGCCGATAACGATGTCGCGCAGCTTCACGTCCATGCGCACCGCGCCGCATGAGCCAACGCGGATGATTTTCTTCACGCCGAAGTCGGTGATCAGCTCTTTGGTGTAGATAGAGCAGGATGGGATACCCATACCGTGGCCCATAACGGAGATTTTGCGGCCTTTATAGGTACCGGTGAAGCCCAGCATGCCGCGAACGCTGTTCACTTCACGCACGTCTTCCAGGAAAGTTTCTGCAATGTGCTTCGCGCGCAGCGGGTCGCCCGGCATCAATACGACGTCAGCGAAATCACCCATTTCTGCGTTAATGTGAGGAGTTGCCATCTTCAGTTCCTTTTACATTGTTTATTCTTTTCACCCTCTCCCTGTGGGAGAGGGCCGGGGTGAGGGCATCAGACCTCACCCAACATGATTCAGAACATGGCCTTGCCATATTCCATGTCAGACGTACCAAAGTATTTCGCCAGGGTCTGGCCAATGTCCGCAAAGGTTTCACGGTGACCGAGCGAGCCCGGCTTCACTTTCGGGCCGTACACCAGCACCGGAATGTGCTCACGGGTGTGGTCGGTACCGGTCCAGGTTGGGTCACAGCCGTGGTCCGCGGTCAGGATCAGAATGTCATCTTCACCCACCAGCTCCATCAGCTCCGGCAGACGACGGTCGAACAGCTCGAGACCTGCTGCATAGCCTGCGACGTCGCGACGGTGGCCCCAGGAGGAGTCAAAGTCCACGAAGTTGGTGAAGACGATAGTCTTGTCGCCCGCTTCTTTCATCTCTTTGATGGTGGCATCAAACAGCGCGTCCAGACCGGTGGCTTTCACTTTTTTGGTGATGCCGCAGTTGGCGTAGATATCCGCGATTTTACCCACGGAAACCACGTGGCCGTCTTTCTCTTCAACCAGCTTCTGCAGTACGGTCGGTGCCGGTGGCTCAACGGCCAGGTCGTGACGGTTACCGGTACGCTGGAAGTTACCCGCTTTGTCACCCACAAACGGACGCGCGATCACGCGGCCAATGTTGTAGCCGCCTTCGGTCAGCTCTTCACGGGCGATTTCGCACAGCTCGTAGAGTTTATCCAGGCCGTAGGTCTCTTCGTGGCAGGCAATCTGGAACACGGAGTCAGCAGAGGTGTAGAAAATCGGCTTGCCGGTTTTCATGTGCTCTTCGCCGAGCTGATCCAGAATTACGGTACCGGAAGAGTGGCAGTTACCGAGGTAGCCCGGCAGGTTGGCGCGCTTCACCAGCTTATCGAGCAGCTCCTGCGGGAAGCTGTTTTCGTGATCGGAGAAATAACCCCAGTCGAACAGCACCGGTACACCGGCGATTTCCCAGTGGCCAGACGGGGTGTCTTTACCGGAGGAGAGTTCGTGAGCCCAGCCATAGGCGCCCACGACTTCCGCGTTGCCGTCCATACCGGCTGCGATTTTACCGGTAGAACCTTCATGCGCTTTCACCAGACCGAGGCGGGTCAGGTTAGGTAGAGTCAGAGGGCCTTTACGACCTTTGTCCGCTTCGCCTTTCGCACAGGCTTCCGCGATGTGGCCCATGGTATCGGAACCCACGTCACCAAAACGTTCTGCATCTTCGGTTGCGCCGATGCCGAATGAGTCCAGCACCATAATAAATGCACGTTTCATAATTGTTCTCCGTACGTAGTGCTTCAAAAATTATCGATCAGATCAGTATACCGCTATTCGGTGATACGGCGATAGACAGTCGGTGTGGTTTCCGGCGCTTTATCGTCAAGCGTAATAGCCGCTTTCACCGCTTTAGCCGCTTCCTGCCAGCTGGCTTCGTCTTTGGCGTGGATCACCGCCAGCGGACGTTGACCGTCAACGCTGTCGCCCAGACGGGCCATATCGGTAAAGCCGACGCTGTAATCAATGGTGTCTGACGCCTGACGACGGCCGCCGCCCATCGAGACCACCGCCATACCCAGCGCACGGGTGTCCATTGCAGAGACAAACCCTTCGCTATCGGCATACACCGCTTTGCTGAGCGTCGCGGTTGGCAGGTATTTCGCGTAGTTTTCGACGAAATCGGTCGGGCCCTTCTGGGCTGCAACCATGCGGCCGAAAATGTCCGCCGCTTTGCCGTTATCCAGCACCGCCTGCAGCTTCGCGCGGGCTTCTGCGTCGTCTTTGGCCAGCTTGCCGGAGATTAACATCTCAACGCACAGCGCCATAGTGACGTCGAACAGACGCGGGTTACGGTATTCGCCTGTGAGGAACTGGACGGCTTCACGCACTTCGACGGCGTTACCGGCGCTGGAGGCCAGCACCTGGTTCATGTCAGTGAGCAGCGCGGTGGTGCGCACGCCCGCGCCGTTGGAGACCCCAACGATCGCTTCGGCAAGCGCAGCAGAAAGTTCATAGGTTGGCATAAAGGCGCCGCTGCCGACCTTCACGTCCATCACCAGCGCGTCCAGCCCTTCTGCCAGTTTCTTCGCCAGGATAGAGGCGGTGATCAGCGGGATGGAGTCAACGGTCGCGGTGATGTCGCGGGTCGCGTAGAAACGCTTGTCTGCCGGAGCAAGAGAGCTGGTCTGGCCGATAATCGCCACACCAACGTCTTTAATAATGTCGCGGAAGCGGTTGTCGTCCGGGAAGATATCGAAGCCCGGAATGGCTTCCAGTTTGTCGAGCGTACCGCCGGTGTGGCCCAGGCCGCGCCCGGAGATCATCGGGATGTAACCGCCGCAGGCTGCCACCATGGGGCCGAGCATCAGAGACGTCACGTCACCCACGCCGCCGGTGGAGTGTTTATCCACAATCGGGCCGTTAAGGTTGAGGCTTTTCCAGTCCAGAACGGTTCCTGAATCTCGCATCGCCATGGTCAGCGACACGCGCTCAGGCATCGACATATCGTGGAAGAAAATGGTCATCGCCAGAGCCGCAATCTGCCCTTCTGAGACGGTGTTATCACGAATGCCGTTGATAAAGAAGCGGATCTCTTCGTCGCTTAATGCATGACCATCACGTTTTTTACGAATAATTTCTTGTGCGAGAAACACGGTAACCTCCATGCGGAATCGGGGGAGTTGTGGCGGGTGGCGCTACGCTTACCCGCCCTACGATTCTTTAGGCCGGATAAGCTAAGCGTCATCCGGCATTGTCTGGCAATCAGTAGCTGCTTGCGCTCTTACCGTCGCCGTGACCCAGCGCTTTCAGCAGGCTAGCCAGCAGGCTGGACGCACCGAAGCGGTAGTGACGGGAATCGGCCCAGTCGGCGCCAAACAGCTCGTCGGCAATCGCCAGGAACTGCTGCGCGTCTTCAGCGGTACGCACGCCGCCCGCAGGTTTGAAACCAACGGTTTTGGATACGCCCATGTCGCGGATCACTTCCATCATGATGCGCGCGCTTTCCGGGGTCGCATTCACCGGCACTTTACCGGTAGAGGTTTTAATGAAATCCGCACCGGCTTTGATGGAGATTTCAGACGCCTTACGAATCAGCGCTTCTTCTTTCAGCTCGCCGGTTTCGATGATCACTTTCAGCAGCACGTTTGCCGCCGCGCACGCGTCTTTACAGGCTTTCACCAGGTCAAAACCGACCTGCTCGTTGCCGGCGATCAGCGCGCGGTACGGGAACACCACGTCAACTTCGTCAGCGCCGTAAGCAATCGCCGCGCGGGTTTCTGCCAGCGCGATCTCGATATCGTCGTTGCCATGCGGGAAGTTAGTTACGGTTGCAATACGCACGTCCGGCGTACCCTGCTCTTTCAGAGTCTTACGGGCAATCGGGATAAAGCGCGGGTAGATACAGATGGCTGCGGTGTTACCCACCGGCGTTTTCGCCTGATGGCACAGGGCGATGACTTTTTCATTGGTGTCGTCATCGTTCAGGGTGGTCAGGTCCATCAGTTTCAACGCGCGCAGGCTGCTTGCAGTTAAATCGGTCATAACATTCTCCAACGGCAGTGCCGTATAAATTTTACCTTGCGGGTCTGTGAGTATTCTAACATTCACCCGCATCCACACTTCGACATTCATCACAGTTAATGAAAACTGCATACAAATTTGCATTACTGTAATGAGATCTTCTTCAAACTTTAGCGCGTAAATTGCCGACTAAAGCAGCGATACCCCCTGTCGGATCAAAAGCCCCGACAGGCTGGCTTTCTACAATCTGTTCATCATCCGCAGAACACTCAAGGAAGCGAATATGCCCCACTCCAGCCCCGACGCCCTGCAACAACGTTGCCAGCACATTGTGACAAGCCCGGTGTTAACCCCGGAACAAAAACGTCATTTTCTGGCGCTGGAAGCGGAAAACAACCTGCCTTACCCGGCACTTCCTGAGGCCGCACGAGCCGCGCTGGACGAGGGGTTTATCTGCGACATGTTCGAAGGTCATGCGCCTTACAAACCCCGTTACGTTCTGCCGGATTACGCAAAATTTCTGGCTAACGGTTCAGAGTGGCTGGAGCTGGAAGGGGCGAAAGATCTTGACGATGCCCTCTCGCTGTTAACCATCCTCTACCATCATGTTCCGTCCGTCACATCGATGCCGGTGTATCTCGGTCAGCTTGATGCGATATTAACTCCATATGTTAGAATTCTAACACAAGAAGAGATCGATAGCCGAATAAAACGTTTCTGGCGCTATCTCGACCGTACGCTGCCGGATGCGTTTATGCACGCAAACATCGGGCCTGAAGATACGCCCGTCACGCGTGCCATTCTGCGTGCCGACGCAGAGCTGAAGCAAGTCGCACCGAACCTGACCTTTATCTACGATCCCGATATCACCCCGGACGACCTGCTGCTTGAGGTGGCAAAAAACATATGTGAATGCAGCAAACCGCATATTTCTAATGGCCCGATGAATGATAAAATTTTCACAAAAGGCCGTTACGGCGTAGTGAGCTGTTACAACTCCCTGCCGCTTGCTGGCGGTGGCAGCACTCTGGTGCGCCTCAACCTCAAAGCCATTGCTGAACGCAGCGCATCCATTGAAGACTTCTTCACCCGCGCGCTCCCGCACTACTGCCAGCAGCAAATTGCCATCATCGATGCGCGCTGCGGTTTCCTGTACGAGCAATCTGGCTTCTTTGAGAATAGCTTCCTGGTCAAAGAGGGGCTGATTGATGCGGATCGGTTTGTGCCCATGTTTGGCATGTACGGCCTGGCGGAAGCGGTGAATACGCTCTCTGAAAAGGAGGGCATTGAAGGCCGTTACGGAAAAGACGAGCAGGCCAACGCGCTGGGCTATCGCATCAGCGAACAGCTTGCGGCATTTGTTGAAAACACGCCGGTGAAGCACGGCTGGAAGCATCGCGCGATGCTGCACGCGCAGTCGGGGATCAGCTCCGATTCGGGCACCACGCCGGGCGCGCGCCTGCCCTACGGCGATGAGCCGGATCCTGTCAGCCATCTGCTGGCCGTTGCGCCGCATCACAAACACTATCACTCTGGAATCAGCGATATTCTCACCCTGGAGGAGACGGTCAAACGCAATCCGCAGGCGGTGGTTCAGCTTTGCCTGGGGGCGTTCAGAGCGGGAATGCGTGAATTTACCGCCAACGTCGCGGGTAACGATCTGGTACGCGTGACCGGCTATATGGTTCGTTTGTCGGATCTGGAGAAATATCGGGAAGCCGGATCGCGCACCAATACTACCTGGCTAGGGGAAGAAGCCGCACGCAATACCCGAATTCTGGAACGTCAGCCGCGCGTGGTTAGCCATGAACAGCAGATGCGCTTTAGTTAGTCAGGTCATTCCTTTTTCCTGCGTGGACGGGCCGGGCAGCCGCCTGGCGCTGTTCCTGCAGGGCTGCAACCTGCGCTGTAAAACCTGCCACAACCCGTGGACGATCGGCCGCTGCAACGACTGCGGGGACTGTGTGACCCACTGCCCGCACGACGCGCTGACCATTCAGGCCGGACGCGTCTGGTGGCAGGAGAGTGACTGCCACCAGTGCGACACCTGCCTGCACCTGTGCCAGCAGCAGGCAACGCCTATGGCGCACCGCTTCAGCGTGGAAGAGATCCTCACCCAGGTCCGCAAATCCGCCCCCTTTATCGAAGGGATCACCGTGAGCGGTGGTGAAGCCACAACGCAATTGCCGTTTTTGATCGCCCTGTTCACCGCGATCAAAGCCGATCCCGCCCTGCGTCACCTCACCTGCCTGGTAGACAGCAACGGTCTGTTAAGCGAAACCGGCTGGCAAAAGCTGCTGCCGGTACTGGATGGCGCGATGCTGGATCTGAAGGCGTGGGGGAACGAGCATCACCGTTTCCTGACCGGGCGCGAAAACCCGCAGATTAAGCAGAGCATCCGCTGGCTGGCGGATCGTCACCGTTTGACGGAACTCCGCCTGCTGGTTATTCCGGAGCAGTGTGATTATCTGGAACATCTCAAACCGCTAACGACCTTTATCCACGGGCTTGGAAATGTGCCGGTGCGCATCAACGCGTTTCATGCGCATGGCGTTTACGGTGAGGCGGCCTCATGGCGCAGCGCCACGCCCGAGGACGTTGAACCGCTGGCACTGGCGCTGGAAAAACAGAAGATAACGGTGATCCGTCCGGCGCTTTACCTATAGCGTGATGCCAAATACCGAACGGGTATTTTCCAGCAGCGCATCGGCAATCACCTCTTCAGGCTCTTTTCTCAGTTCACACAGGGTGGTAAATACGCGCGCCGCCTGTTCCGGGCGATTCGGCTGGCCCTGAAAACCATTCAGCGGCATATCGGGGGCATCGGTTTCCAGCAGAAGCGCCGACAGCGGCAGCTGTGCCATCACGTCCCGGGTTTTACTGGCGCGCGGATAGGTGATGGTGCCACCGACGCCGATTTTATAGCCCAGTTCAATAAAACGCTGCGCCTGCTGCAGGCTGCCGGAGAAACCGTGCACGACGCCCCTGCGCGGCAGATCGATGCGTTTCAGGTGCATCGCCAGCTTATCGTGCGTGCGTCTTGAGTGGAGGATCACCGGCAGATCGTGGCGCTTCGCCAGCCTGAGCTGCGCGTCGAGGATCGTCTGCTGGCGCTCAAACTGCGGATCCTCGCGATAAAGATCGAGGCCGATCTCACCGATGGCGACAAGTTTGTCTCCTGCGGTTTGCACGACCTCATCAAGACTCTCAATGTGCTCATCAAGATGCCGCTCAATCACAATCGGATGCAGGCCGAGCGCGGCATAGAGCGCGGAGTGCCGCGCGGAAAGATCCAGCACCCGGGAAAAATAGGCCGCTTCCACTGCCGGCACAATAATAGCCTGAACGCCTGCCTCAGCCGCTTTCGCAATGCTTTGCTCTTCATCCCCCGTAAATGGCGGAAAATCAAAGTGGCAGTGGGTATCGACAAAGCGGAGCGTCACGCCAGATCCTCGTTATCCAGTAAAGCGTCATTCGCCTGCGGAATATCCACCAGCGGCGTCGTCAGGGCGTCGTTGGCGACAATCGCAGGCGGCAAAATAATGCGTTTATGGCGATGAAGCGGCGGTTGCTCCGCCAGCATTTTCCCCACCGTCGCCAGGAAGTAACGCCCGCACAGCCGGCCCGTTTTGTAATCCATGCGCAGCGCAGGGACACGGCTGCCCAGGGCCATGCTCAGCAGCGGCTTAGGCGGATAGATTTCAAAAATACGCAGCTTACCCGGCGGTTTTTCAATGAAGCGCTGCATCGCGCCGTATGTGGTTTCATGCTGCTTCGCGATGTTCACCAGCGGCTGCAGGCTGCTGTCGCCCAACCAGCGCTCCATCCGTTTGAACCACTGCGGCGTGTAATACATTTGCGACGGAACGGTACGGATCACCACAATGGTTTTCGCCCCGCGCCGGGCTGCTTCCTGCACCGGCACCGCGTCACTGATCCCACCGTCCAGATAGCTAATGCCGTCCAGCAGGGCTCCCGTACGATAAAAGCCGGGGATCGCGCTGGAGGCGCGGATGATGTCCAGCCAGTTCTCCTTCTGCGGAGAAAAATAGCCCGGCGAATAGTCATCGCCCCGGCTGGCGCACATCCAGAACTCTTTGCCGCTATCAAACAGACGGGCAGCGGTATCCATGGCCAGCGGCATCTGGCTGGAGGTCGACTCCAGCAGCCAGTCGAGATCGATCAGGTTGCCACCGCGCACAAAGCGCACCGGATTAAAAAATTCTTTTGCCGTGGTGTAGCGCATGATGACCTTTCGCGCATAGCCAGGCTGGTTACAGACATAGGCAGAGAGGTTCTGCGCTCCGGCAGAGGTGCCGAAGTAAAGGTCAAACGGGTTGAACTGCGCGCGCATAAATTCATCCAGCACGCCGGCGGTGAAAATGCCGCGCTGTCCTCCACCTTCGCAGACCAGCGCGAGTTGTCCTGCGCGAAACGGCTTTAACGTCAGCGGCGCAATATTGCCGAGCGTAACGGGAATTCGTTGCCCCACCTCTGCTTTCCTGTTTTGATTATTTTATAACACCACAGTAACGCACCCGACCTGTTACGCAAATAAGAAAAAGCCAGTCGCAGTGACTGGCTTTATTTTGTTGAAGGAATATTGCGTTTGCTACGGACGTCGACGACCCGTAAACAGGCTGACCAGGAACAGAATAATACCTACAACGAACACAATCTTAGCTGCCCATGCAGCTGTACCTGCCAGTCCACCAAAGCCCAATGCGGCGGCAATTAACGCGATAACCAGAAATATAATGCCCCAACGAAACATAAGCTTCTCCTTTACCATAGTTAATGTCGGCCGCTAAACGTGAGCGCTCAGGTCACTCACCGGCGTTTTTCCAGAGTCGTTCTTATTTCGCCCGCAGGTGTTAGCCAGACGGGCGAATGGTCCAGATTTACTTCGTTTTCAGATCGTTTTTAACGCTTTTCACACCGTCAATCGCTTTCGCGATGGACTCGGCGCGTTCACTTTGCGCCTGCGAATCTACCGTACCGGAAAGCTGAACCACACCATCGGTGGTTTCCACTTTCACCTTACGGGACGGCACGATGTCATCTGCTAAAAGTTTAGCTTTGATTTCGCTGGTAGTAGCGGCATCACCGGCATAACCTTTCACCGACGCGTTTTTACCGTCACGTACGTGCAGCTTATCGCTGACGGACGCAACGCCTTCAACGCCCTTCGCCACTTTCACCGCCTGTTCGGCCTGAGCCTGGCTTTCAACAAAGCCACTCAGCGTGACCACTTTCTTGTCGGTCTTAACGGAAATATCGGTGCTCTTAATGGCTTCATCATCCACCAGTGCGGCTTTCACTTTTGCTGTGATTGAGCTGTCGTCCATGAAATTGCCGACTTTATTCATAGAGCTATCGATTTTTTGCCCTGCGCTATCGGCCGTGGACTGGGCTTTATCCATTGTGCTGCTTTCCGCCAGAGCGGAACCGCTCACCAGAACGCTACCCAGGGTTACAGCCAGCAGAGTTTTCGAAATCTTCAGTCTTGTCATATTCATCGATCTATTCCTGTGTTTACCCGTTATTCGGGCTACATACTTCCTTAGTAGTTTTATATATTGCGAATAAACACGCGGGCAAAATGGATAACCTAAAGTCATGCATTGAACAGTTAATTTATCCACGCCCGGTGTTAAACACTGAGTTAAATATAGATCACTCTCACAGAGCCGCTTTCAGAATTGGGTAAAAAACGCGCGAATAGCGTGAAATTGCGTTGAATTAAGAACATTCCGCAAGGGATTAATAAGACAGAAATTAAAGAAGAGCACGGCGGGAGCCGTGCTCTGAGAGGGGATTAGTGCTCGCGGGTTTTACGGAACTGAACGTCAGGGTAACGTTCCTGCGTCAGGTTCAGGTTCACCATAGTTGGCGCGATATAGGTCAGGTTATCGCCGCCATCCAGCGCCAGCTGAATTTCGTTCTTACGCTTAAATTCTTCGAATTTCTTCACGTCAGAACACTCAACCCAGCGCGCGGTCGCGACGTTCACAGACTCGTAAATCGCTTCCACGTTGTACTCGCTCTTCAGACGCGCGACAACCACGTCGAACTGCAGCACGCCGACCGCGCCAACGATCAGGTCGTTGTTCGCGATGGGGCGGAACACCTGCACGGCGCCCTCTTCGGAGAGCTGAACCAGGCCTTTCAGCAGCTGTTTCTGCTTCAGCGGATCGCGCAGACGGATACGACGGAACAGCTCCGGTGCGAAGTTCGGAATACCGGTGAACTTCATCATTTCACCCTGGGTGAACGTATCGCCGATCTGAATAGTGCCGTGGTTGTGCAGACCGATGATGTCGCCCGGATACGCCTCTTCAACGTGCGAACGGTCACCCGCCATAAAGGTCAACGCGTCGGAAATCACCACGTCTTTCCCGGTACGCACCTGGCGCAGCTTCATGCCCTTTTCATACTTACCGGACACCACGCGCATAAAGGCCACGCGGTCGCGGTGTTTCGGATCCATGTTGGCCTGAATTTTGAACACGAAGCCGGTGAATTTCTCTTCCTGCGCTTCCACTTCACGGGTGTCGGTGTTACGCGGCATCGGGCGCGGCGCCCACTCCACCAGACCGTCCAGCATGTGGTCAACGCCGAAGTTGCCCAGCGCGGTACCGAAGAAGACCGGAGTAATTTCACCGCTCAGAAACAGCTCTTTGTCGAACTCGTGAGAAGCGCCCTTCACCAGCTCCAGCTCGTCGCGCAGCTGCGCGGCCAGCTCTTCCCCGACCGCCGCGTCCAGATCCGGGTTGTCCAGACCTTTAACAATGCGCACTTCCTGAATGGTGTGGCCTTTACCGGTCTGATACAGGTAGGTTTCGTCTTTATAGAGGTGATACACCCCTTTGAACAGCTTGCCGCAGCCAATGGGCCAGGTGATGGGCGCACAGGCGATCTTTAGCTCGTTTTCCACTTCATCCATCAGCTCCATCGGATCGCGGATGTCACGGTCGAGTTTGTTCATGAAGGTGAGGATCGGCGTATCGCGCAGACGGGTGACTTCCATCAGCTTACGGGTACGGTCTTCTACACCTTTCGCGGCGTCGATCACCATCAGACAGCAGTCCACCGCCGTCAGGGTACGGTAGGTATCTTCGGAGAAGTCTTCGTGGCCCGGGGTATCCAGCAGGTTCACCAGGCAGTCGTGATACGGGAACTGCATCACGGAGGTGGTAATCGAAATACCACGCTGCTTTTCCATCTCCATCCAGTCGGATTTTGCATGCTGGCTGGAGCCACGGCCCTTCACGGTACCGGCAGTCTGGATCGCCTGTCCGAACAGCAACACCTTCTCAGTGATGGTCGTTTTACCGGCATCCGGGTGCGAGATAATGGCAAAAGTGCGGCGCTTGGCCACCTCTTGCAGATAAGGAGACAACGTCATAATTAAATCTTCTTTTATAAGCGCGGCAGCACGCCACGCATCATGGAATACAAAATTGCGGCTATTTTACCCATCAATGGGGGGCAGGCAATCATTGTTTACACAGGAGTTGCTCCAGTTCGTTCAACGACGTCACGGTCCAGGTCGGTTCGATGCCTTCAGGCTTCACGCGGCCATGCGCGTTGAGCCAGACGGTCGACAGACCTGACTTCATGCCGCCCAGGATATCTGACTCTGCCGTATCACCCACCATCAGGACGCGATCGCGGTCAGGGTTACCGGCCTGCGCCAGCGCGTAGTCGAAAATACGCGGATCCGGTTTAGGTACGCCCACCTCTTCCGAGATCACCAGCGCGTCGAAATGATCGCGCAGGCCGGTGCGCTCGAGGCGGATCTGCTGCAGGGCGGTAAAACCGTTGGTGATGATCCCCAGTTTCACCTTGCCTTTCAACGCATTCAGTAGGGAAACCGCACCCGGCAGTGGCGTACAGATATCGGCCATCGCGTTCAGAAACGCATCGTTCAGCGTCCCCGGACTGACCTTTAAGCGTTCCGCCCAGACGTCAAAGCGCTGGTGCTGAAGTTGTAACGCGGTGATGGCACCGTTCTGGTAATCCACCCACAGCGGCTTGTTTACCGCCTGATAGTCCTGAAAATCTTCAGCGGTGAAGGTCACGCTATAGTCGAGAAACATCCGCTGCAGGCCGCCGAACGAATCAAACGTAAACAGCGTTTCGTCGGCATCAAAGAAAATCCAGTCCCATTTCATCGTTACAACCTTATATTCGTTATCCAATCGGCAGAGCCATTATGATGGCGTCTTCACGTCCCTCTGCGGTGGGGTAGTAGTTACGGCGGATTGTCGCCTCGTTAAAGCCTAAGCTTTCATAGAGCGCGATGGCGGCGACATTCGACGCGCGCACCTCCAGCCACAGGGTGAAAACGTCACGGGTTTCGAGCTCGCGAATGAGGTGCTCGAGCAGTTCTCTTCCCAGCCCACGGCGCTGAAACGCGGGATCAACCGCAATATTAAACAGCGTCGCTTCATCAAGAACAACCTGCGTGATCGCGAAGGCGGCCATGGTGCCGTCAACGTCCAGACGGAAGTTCAGATACCGTTCGCCCTGATTACTGGCGAAGGTTTTTTCGCTCCACGGAAACGCGTGGGCGCGTGTTTCAATCGCAAACGCTGTGGTCAGGTCAGGCGTCGTGAGGGAAGAAATCGTGTTCATATTCGCAGATTTGTTGCCATAGCGCGCTGCGCGCTTTTGGGTTGGCTTTCAGTTCGTCCAGCGCTGGCGTGCAGATCTGGCTCCCCTGGAGGGGGATCTCGTTTGTCTCTCCGATACGCCAGCTGTTACAGCGGCTATCAGGAGGAAGCATCGCGACACGCTCTGGCGTCAGCTGTAAAACCTGGTCGGCCGTCATCTTCAGGCTGCGAAGGACATCATCGATCAGGGGTTCACTCAGGGCAGGCAGTTCTTCCGCCACCATCACCAGGCGTACGTGCGCAGGGATGGAAATGGCGATTTCGCCCTGCAACGCCGTCGGGCGACGCAAAGCCCACTGGGTAATGCCCAGCTGCTGCAACTGCCAGTCTCGTCGGGATGTCATAGGGAAAACTCCTGTCTCTCAGGCGCGCAAATATAGCAAATGTGTCGAAAGTGCGCCATCTACCTACTATAATCCCCGCCTGAGTTTATTGAGGAACAATTCATGTCTGCATTTACCCCGGCAAGTGAAGTCTTGCTGCGTCACAGTGATGATTTCGAAGAAAGCCGTATTCTGTTTGCCGGAGATATGCAGGATGATCTGCCTGCGCGTTTCGACTGTGCTGAAAGCCGTGCCCACACCCAATACTACCACCACTGGCAGGTGCTGAGCCGCCAGATGGGCGAGCGCGCGCGCTTTAGCCTGGTGGCAGAGCAGAGCGATATCGCCGACTGCGATACGCTGATCTACTACTGGCCGAAGAACAAGCCGGAAGCCCAGTTCCAGCTGATGAACCTGCTCTCCCTGCTGCCGGTCGGCTGCGATATTTTCATTGTGGGTGAGAACCGCAGCGGCGTGCGTAGCGCTGAACAGATGCTGGAAGGCTACGCGCCGCTGAATAAAGTCGACAGCGCACGCCGCTGTGGTCTGTACCATGGCCGTCTGGAAAAACAGACAACGTTCGATCCACAGGCTTACTGGGACGAGTACCAGCTTGACGGCCTGACCATCAAAACCCTGCCGGGCGTGTTCAGCCGTGACGCGCTGGATACGGGCAGCAAGCTGCTGCTCTCCACCCTGACGCCGCACACCAAAGGCAAAGTGCTGGACGTGGGCTGCGGCGCGGGCGTGCTCTCTACCGTGCTCGCCAGCCATTCACCAAAAGTACGCTTAACCCTGTGTGACGTGAGCGCCCCGGCGGTAGAAGCCAGCCGCGCAACGCTTGCCGCAAACGGCATTGAAGGCGAGGTGATTGCCAGCAACGTCTTCTCCGACGTCACCGGTCGCTTCGACATGATTATCTCCAACCCGCCGTTCCACGACGGCATGGAGACCAGCCTGGAAGCCGCGCAAACGCTGATCCGTGGCGCAACCCGTCACCTCAACAGCGGCGGCGAGCTGCGTATTGTCGCGAACGCCTTCCTGGCGTACCCGAAAGTGCTGGACGAAACCTTCGGCTTCCACGAAGTGATCGCCCAGACCGGCCGCTTTAAGGTCTACCGTACCGTCATGACGCGCCAGGCCAAAAAGTAATCTCCACTCCAGCAGGCCGGATAAGCGCAAGCGCCATCCGGCTCCGCATGGCGCCTGCATCGGCCATTTTTGCAGCAATCAAGGCGTAGCGCGCACTTTTCTGTTGACGTAAAGCTGAAAACATCTAGAATGCGCCTCCGTGGTTACGATACTTTTACAGTATCGATGGTATGCGAAGGTGGCGGAATTGGTAGACGCGCTAGCTTCAGGTGTTAGTGTCCTTACGGATGTGGGGGTTCGAGTCCCC
>NZ_QFXN01000154.1:0-18554 GCF_003144775.1 Enterobacter sp. CGMCC 5087
ATGAGGCGATATCAACAATAGTAAGATGACTGTGCGAAGGTGGCGGAATTGGTAGACGCGCTAGCTTCAGGTGTTAGTGTCCTTAGGATGTGGGGGTTCGAGTCCCCCCCCTCGCACCAATTATCTTACATCCCTTCTGAAGTTCCTCTTGTTTTCCCTGTTATTTCAAACTCATCAGTATCACCAGAATTCCACTGACCAGTGCTACGCATGATGGCAGTAAAACAAAGTGGCGCAGCTGCTTATGCCAGATCATGCCTGACGTGACTAACAGTCCTGACACAATGATCGCTTTCCAGGTATCAAGGGAGAGATCGGCAAACATCAACCCGCCGAGAATGGCTCCCGGTAGCAATACCCCCCAACCACTGCCAAGCGCCCTGTTCAACATGATCTGCCCTCTCACAACGATAATGATAACCAATATCATATGACACACATTATCATTTGTCAGCTGAATGAATCAAAATCCATCGACCTTTACCTTTCCCGTAATGACAGGAATTGCCTAAGGTGATAAATTGCACACCTGTTAACAACATCTAAAGATTTTCTGATAATTACTCTTTGAGTTTTTTGCATGTTTTATTGCGAAACGGCACCTACTTATTTGTTTTAATTAAATTTTAATAAAAACGCACGACTATGACATCACAATCCTGGCGGTCTTTGGTTCACAGAAAATATCAATTGTCGTTACGTTTATTTTTATTTCTGAACGCAACCTCGGCAGTGTTCTCGGTAACAAATCCGCTCAATTCTGTACGCCTGTTATCTGCCCCACTTATTGCTATTTTCTCCATCAGCACCGGCCTGTTCGTCTGGCACTGGAGAAAGCGCGCGCGGAAGATAAATATTCCCGTTGTTTCAGGGATCTTCGGTATTTTGTGGGCCTGGCAAATTGTGTCTAAATTCGCCTTAATTACCCACGACCACGCGACGTATTTGTTAATCGCTCTATTAACGGTACTTTTTATCGGAACGCTGGCATTCGCCAGTAATATCAAAGCATTTACGCTGCACTCATTGCCCACCTTTATTGTCTGCCTGTGGCTAAGCGATCACGATATATGGCTGAGAATGACCTATTCTTTCGCACTTCCTGTGGTGGCAATTGCTATTCATAACATTTTGCAAACGCGTAATGATCGTTTCGCTCAGGAATTGCTCTCACGCCTGTTGGAAGAGCGAGAAACCCTTACCGATCTCAGCATGATGGACCCGCTTACCGGCCTCTATAATCGTCGCGGTCTGCAAAGCCGTCTGGAGAACCTGCCGACGGTAGAAAATGGCGAGCACTTTGTTCTGCTGATGGATATCGACCACTTTAAAGCCTATAACGATCATTATGGCCATATGATGGGCGACCAGGCGCTTAAGCGCGTCTCTGCGGCAATCCGCGACGCCGTGCGTTCTCGCGATATTGTGGCGCGTTTTGGCGGAGAAGAGTTTATGGTGCTGCTGACCAATATTTCTCTCGAACATGCCCGCCAGACGGCCGAGCGGATCCGTCAGAAAGTCTACGATTTGAAAATCCCGCATCTATTTAACGAGAGTGTCGCGACAAACGTCACCATCAGCATTGGTATTGCTATTTTCGAGGATGAAGACGTGGAAGGTGCGCTGGAAAAAGCAGACAAAGCCCTCTACGAAGCAAAGCATATGGGGCGCAATAACATTCTGTTAAGCGAAGAGCTGCAGACAGCATAAACATCACGGCGACGTCACCCGGACAAAAGTCTTGCCATTGGTATGAGCAATAGTTAGGATTGGCAATCATTATCATTTAGATTTCTATCTATACTATGGCCACGCATACCGCACACATCGTCGAACCCCTCCTCTGGCGAGCGCCCCTCACCAGCGGGAATGCTTCGCTTGCGGATGCCATACGGGATAAGATTGCGGAGACGCGAGCCCACCTGCTGGACTTTATCCGGCTTGATGAAGCGCACCCGAACCACGCCATGACGCTCTCAGAGTGGCGTCAACCGACAAAACTGCAGTCGCTGCTGGCCACCTATTCCGACCATATCTATCGCAATCAGCCCACTCTTACGCGGGAAAATAAACCACTGCTCTCTCTCTGGGCGCAGTGGTATATCGGGCTGATGGTGCCTCCCCTCATGCTGGCGCTGTTAACCCAGAAGAGCATGCTGGAACTCTCGCCGGATAATTTCCACGTCGAGTTTCACGAAACCGGGCGTGCGGCCTGTTTCTGGATTGATCTGCACGAAGACCAGAACGCGGAACGCCTGACGGCCCAGGAGCGCATGGAGCAGCTTATCATCCAGGCCCTGATCCCGGTGGTGGAAGCGCTTGAAGCGACGGGAGAGATTAACGCGAAGCTTATCTGGAGCAATACGGGCTATTTAATCCACTGGTATTTAACGGAAATGAAGCCTCTGCTTGGTGATGAGAACGTTGATGCCCTGCGTCAGTCCTGTTTCTTTGCAAAACAGCTTTCCGATGGTCGCGACAACCCGTTATTCCGTACTGTCGTGCTCCGTGATGGGCTTCTGGTTCGCCGCACCTGCTGCCAGCGCTACCGTCTGCCAGATGTTAAGCAGTGCGGGGATTGTACGCTGAAGTAGTCGGCCCCGGCCTGATGCCCTCACCCACAGGGAGAGGGAACAAACACTAAAAACGGCAACCTGAGTTGCCGTTTTGCTTTTACCTAAGCCACCTGCTGATTGTCCTCTTCCGCGTTACGCTGTGCCTCTTCCGCTTCCTGCTCCAGCAGCTGTTTCTCGTACACTTTGAAGAACGGGAAGTAGATGATTGCCGATACGCAGGCCAGAACCACAACCAGAATAGCCGCGCGGAAATCCCAGCCCAGAGCCCACGCTGCGCCTATTGGCGCCGGTGCCGTCCAGGGGACCACTGAGATGACGCGGCCAATCAGGTCAAACGTCATCGCCGCCCAGGCCAGCACTGCATTTACCATCGGTGCCAGCAGAAACGGAATAAAGAACACCGGGTTCATCACAATTGGCGTACCGAAAATGACGGGTTCGTTGATGTTAAAGAAGCTGGGTACCACGCTCAAACGCCCGATAGAGCGTAAATGCGCTGAACGGCTACGCAGATAGCAAATCACCAGCCCCATCGTGGCGCCCGACCCGCCAATCACGATAAAGAACGTCCAGAAGGCCTCCATAAAAATATGCGGCAGAGGCTGGCTGGCGGCCAGCGCGGTCTGGTTAGCGCCCAGGTTAGTCAGCCAGAACATCTGCAGCATCCCGGAGACGATGGCGGCTCCGTGGATCCCGGCGAACCACAGCAGATGGCCAATCAACACGGCCAGCAGGATCGCAGGCAGGGAATCCGCTGCGGAAACCAAAGGTTTAAAGACCGACATAATGGCCTGCGGGATCAGCACGCCGAACTGAGACTGAATGAGCAGGCTCAGAGGATAAAGCGTCAACACCACTACCAGCACCGGGATGAGCAGATCAAAAGAGTTTTTGATCATCGGAGGAACCTGGTCTGGCAGGCGAATACCGATGTTATGCGCCTTGAGGAAACGCATCATCTCAACGCAGTAGATCGCCACCAGAATCGCGGTAAAAATGCCCGTCCCACCCAGGCTGTCGACTGGCAGCGTGCCTTTGGTTTTCGGTGCCGCGACCAGCAGAAACGCCATCAGCGACAGCATGGCACACATAAACGGGTCTAACTGGTGCGATTTGACATAGTGTTTGCCAAGGTTGTAGGCAATGGCGGCACAGATATAAATGGACATAATGCCCATCGTCATATCAAACGGCGTCAGGATCTGGCCTTCAAACTGCTTCGCCATATCCAGCCATGCTCGGGCGAAACCCCAGGTAGTATCCGGCGAAAACGGCGGGTATGCGAACACTAACAAAAATGAACCCACAATCATAAATGGCATCGCGGAGATAAACCCATCACGGATAGCCATGACATGACGCTGGGAAGAGATCCGCCCGGCAATCGGGCTCACGTAATTTTCAACAAAACGGAATATCAGGTTAAACGCAGCATGGTTGGCAGACATGGCAGATCTCCTGTCAGACGTTTGTTACGGGCACATTTGCGCCGCACGTTGTTCCATAAATCACCTTCACAACCTTGCTGGCTTGTGGACCAGGGGTACTGCTCAGACGGAATGGTTTCATAATTTGCTCTTATTATTGGATACAGGGGACGTTACGTACTCAGTATTAATCGACGCATCACGCTCTGCAACCGGTTACTGTAACCGGTTTCCGTGATTGTGAAGAGGATCCAGAAATCAGCCGTTCGGGATATTTGTTACTGAAGAGATATTTACAGAGCATAAATTCTTATGACAGATTACGCAGGATATTTGTCAGGAGGAAACAATGAGTTTGCAGTCTGTACAGCAGTTTTTTGCCGACAACGCGCCGGATATAGACGTCATTGAACTTAGCCAGAGTACCGCTACCGTTGCGTTGGCTGCTGCCGCCCATCGTGTTGAACCGGGACAAATCGCCAAAACCTTGTCATTAAAGGTGAAAAATGAGGTGATTCTGGTGGTAGCGAAAGGCGATGCGCGCCTGGATAACAAAAAGCTGAAAGACACGTTTGGTGCAAAAGCGCGCATGCTCAGCAGTGATGAAGTGGTGACCATCACCGGTCATCCCGTTGGCGGCGTATGCCCGTTCGGCCTGGAAAACCCGCTCGCGGTTTACTGCGACATCTCGTTAAAGCAGTACGCCGAAGTCCTGCCCGCCGCAGGCGCAATTCATAGTGCCGTTCGTATCTCACCTGACAGAATGGCAGAGCTGACGTCCGCAAAATGGGTTGATGTTTGCATCTGATTGATGCGCCAGATCCTTTCTGGCGCGCAACAGGCAGGTTATAAAAAGGTCGGCTTGCTGAGTGCCGAACTTCGCGGTTCTCTTGCAGAAAGGTGGGTAATAATATCCGCCGCATCGAGTAGCCCTACGTCAGAGTTTACCCCCAACTTCACCATCGCATTAAACTTATGCGCCCGGATGGTCTTAATATTGCGTTCAAGCTGTGCCGCGATTTGAGGAATGGAATAGCCGCAAGACATATAACGCAATATTGCCCGTTCTGTTGGGCTTAACATTCTGCTTTGACTCCGGTACCAGTGATTCATCATATTGTCATTGATGCGCAGGGTTTCACTCAGCAATACCATGAGTTCATTCTGCAGGCGCTCAAGCGTCAGCGATTTGCTGACCACACCGTGAAGGCGTGACGGGGAAAGATGACTAATTAATCTTGCTTCCATCTCATCAGCGACCAGGATAATGCGCTGGATATGGCCATGCGTAAACGCAAAATCCCGCAGGTGCGCCAGGCAGCGACGACGCTCTTCTCGCGCATCGGAATATGAATAGATCAGCGAGAAAAAATTGATGTGCTGAAGTGCTTTCTTAAAGCTGTCAAACTCACTAAACAGATGCAGCTGATAATGATTCAGGCCGGGCATCGCAAAAAGATGCTTTAGCCCAACAGCACTCATCGTGCAATTTTCGACGATGGCGATATGTCTTGTTGAATCGGTTTTTTCCATTCCTCGAACTCTCCATAGGCTGACATCAAACTCAGCTCTCGCATTCCCTGTGTACTGTTTATCCAGGCGTACATATCGGCATTACTGCGTAATGACAGCCGTCGCATCGCACTGTTTTTCTGCGCACTGATAGTTTTATTGCTCTTCTTGAGCAATGTGGCGATTTGGTTAATCCCCCATCCTTTACCTAACAGCCGCAATACTTTGCGTTCGGAGTGCGTGAGCGCGATAACCTGTTCTTCTTCTTCCCCCGGACTTTGAGGTTCCGGGGTTAGCAACGCCTGGCTTACCCGCTCTGCGCGTTCGCTACCTGCCCGAATAGCGTTAACCAGCCCTTCAATGGGTTCAATATCAGAAAGCAACGTACTTTCCGGGCGCACAAGTAACTCAACGGCAATAGGGTTAAGCGGACGCGAAACTAAAAAGATCCAGTGAATGTTCCGGTATTGATTCAATAAACTGAAATACTCTTCGAGCGCGCCCCGAGGATTCCAGTATTCGCCTGAAATATCGGCAATGATGACGTCAGCGCGGCGTAGCTGGAGCAGTGTTAACTCCTGCAATGAGCTGCAATAGGTCAATTCAAAATCGGGGAAATGGCGAGTCATCACGCCCCCTAACCCGTTTTGCATGACCGGTATCCGGCTAATGATAACGCTATGCTTACCGTGCAAAGACAACATAGACCCTCCGTGTCCATTCTTCATGTGATGAGTAACGTTAAAATGCATCAACGTATGAGTATTTTTCGTCCCTGAGTGTAAAGCAGGTTAATGCAAGCAGAAGATAAGATGTATTCTTAGTTTAAGAAATGCCTAAACAGCAGTAATATCTCACAAAGCGAAATTAAATTTAATTGCAGTGTCATTAAAATAACTACAATATAAAATTAGAATAACTAAATATAAATAACTTATATTTTAGTATTAATAATTCACCAAAATGATGAATTAATCCCAACCCCTTCCGCACTTAAGGGCAGCAACTGTTTGCATAAACCTTGATCTGGCCCACAGCAAGTGGCACTGCACTTTGTGCTAAAAATAATCGCTATGGGCCAACCGGCAACTTTCCACCTTCTTCAGGACAATACATGCAGGCAGATCGGTCAACGCAGCGTGCTATCACGCGGCTATGTATTCAGTGCGGTCTTTTTCTGCTCCAGCACGGCGCGGAAAGCGCATTGGTTGAGGAGCTTTCCACCCGGCTGGGACTGGCGCTGGGTATGGATAGCGTTGAAAGCGCTATTTCATCCAACGCCATCGTGCTGACCACGATCAAAGACGGTCAGTGCCTGACCTCCACCCGCAAAAACCATGACCGCGGCATTAACATGCACGTCGTGACCGAAGTGCAGCACATCGTCATCCTTGCTGAACATAAGCTTCTCGATCTTCGGGAGATTGAAAAACGGTTCAACCAAATTAAGCCATTACGTTATCCGCGCTGGCTTGTCGTGGTGATGGTAGGGCTGTCTTGCGCCTGCTTTTGTAAGCTCAATAAAGGCGGCTGGGACGGCGCGATCGTCACCTTTTTCGCCAGCAGTATCGCCATGTACGTTCGCCAGCTGCTGACGCACAGACAGCTGCATCCGCAAATTAACTTCTGCATTACCGCATTTGTCGCCACCACGGTTTCCGGCCTGCTGCTGCGCCTGCCGCAGTTTGCCACTACCCCGACTATTGCCATGGCTGCCAGCGTGCTTCTGCTTGTTCCGGGCTTTCCGTTGATCAACGCCGTTGCCGACATGTTTAAAGGACACATCAATACCGGTCTGGCACGCTGGGCTATTGCCAGCCTGCTGACGCTGGCGACCTGCATCGGCGTAGTGATGGCCATGACGCTCTGGGGGTTACGCGGATGGGCGTGATAGATTTTCTGCTGGCGCTGGCACAGGACATGCTTCTGGCCGCCATTCCTGCCGTCGGCTTTGCGATGGTGTTTAACGTTCCGCAACGCGCTCTGCGGTGGTGTGCGCTGCTGGGCGCGATTGGCCATGGCTCGCGAATGGTGATGATGACCGCAGGATTTAACATCGAATGGTCGACATTTATGGCCTCCATGCTGGTTGGCAGTATCGGCATCCAGTGGTCGCGCTGGTATCTGGCGCATCCCAAGGTGTTCACCGTCGCCGCCGTGATCCCAATGTTCCCGGGCATATCTGCGTATACGGCAATGATATCCGCGGTGAAAATCAGCCATTTTGGCTACACCGAGCCGCAGATGATTCTCCTCCTGAGCAACTTTCTTAAGGCCTCGTCCATCGTCGGCGCGCTCTCCATCGGCCTGTCGATCCCCGGGCTGTGGCTGTACCGCAAACGCCCACGCGTTTGATATTTGTGTTATTTCGCTGCCATGGAGATAATCCTTCTGGTCCGTTTGGTGAAAATAAGGAAAGGATGTGGCTAACCCTGGCAGCGAACACCCCGAGCACAGCGAAGAATCCAGCCTGAAAGAGAAAATTTTTCAGAGCGCCATCGCGCTTTTTGCCGAGTATGGATTGAACGGTGCCCGCATGGAGCAGATCGCGGAAAAAGCGGGCACCACCAAACGCATGGTGGTTTACCATTTTAAGAATAAAGAGAATCTCTATCTCCTGGTTCTGGAACATGTTTACACCCAGATCCGCGCCAGTGAAAAAGCGCTAAGCCTGGCGGGAATGCCCCCCGTCGAAGCGCTGGTGAACCTGGTTGAAGCCACCTTTGACTATCACGCCGACCACCCGGACTACATCCGGATTATCTGCATGGAAAACATGCAGCGGGGCCGCTTCATGCAGCAGTCGAGCTATCTTCGCCAGGTCAACCGTAGCGCGCTCGACCTGCTGGAGGGCATCCTGCACCGGGGCAAAGAAAAACAGCTCTTCAGCCAGACGGTTGACGCCCGCGATCTTCACCGCCTGATAAGCAGCTTCAGCTTTCACTACGTTGCCAACAGTTACACCTTCACGCTCCTGTTTGAAGACGGGGCGGACGAACAGGCTCAGCGCCAGCACTACCGCAAAATGGCCGTTCAGGTGGCGCTCCGCTACACCTGCCCATAAAATTGCTTGCAATTAAATCGCACACTACTTATATTCATCTCATGAACGCGAAAACGAACGACGCAACCGCTGCGCTCAAGCTGGATAACCAGCTTTGCTTTGCCCTCTATTCGGCAAATCTGGCGCTTAACAAGCTGTACCGGCAACTGCTGGCACCGCTGAACCTGACTTACCCGCAATATCTGGTAATGCTGGTGCTGTGGGAGCAGGATGACGTCACGGTGTCGGACATCGGCGAACGCCTGTTTCTGGACTCTGCGACCCTTACGCCGCTGTTAAAACGGCTGGAAAGCGGTGGGTTAATCAACCGTCATCGTTCACGCAAAGACGAACGTCAGGTCGCCGTCACCCTGAGTGATGCGGGACGTGAACTGCAGCAGCAGGCATTGGGTATTCCCCATGCGGTGGGTTGCGCGGCGCAGTGTGATACCGACACTTTGCTGGCGCTCAAACAGCAGCTCGAACTTTTGCGACAACAGCTACACCGCGCGTAAAGCTATACTTTACGCGTAATTATCACCCATATATATCGCACGCTATTTAATAGCACATATTAACGCAAGATGAGGAACCTGCCATGTCTTTAGAAAAAGTTATTTATACCGCCAAAGCAAAAGCAACCGGTGGCCGTGATGGTCGCGCGACATCTTCCGATGGCGTACTGGACGTAAAACTGGGCGTGCCAAAAGAGATGGGCGGCATGGGCGGAGAAGTAACTAACCCTGAGCAGCTGTTTGCTGCGGGCTACTCTGCCTGCTTCCTGGGCGCGATGAAGTTCGTGGCCGCACGCGACAAATTCACCCTGCCAAAAGATGCCTTTATTGAAGGCGAAGTGGGTATTGGACCGCTGCCAACCGGTTTTGGTATCGAGGCAAAACTGAACATCCACGTTGAGGGAATGGATCCCGCGGAAGCTAAAAAGCTGGTCGATGCGGCGCACATTGTTTGCCCGTACTCTAACGCGACCCGCGGCAACATCGATGTGACTCTGAATATCATCGCGTGATAAATGCCTGATGGTGCTGCGCTTATCAGGTCTATGACTGTAGCCCCGGTAAGCGCAGCGCCACCGGGGAAATCCCCTCCTTCCCTTTCCTCTCTCTGTGCTACCATAAGCCCATATCACGCCCGTAGTAATCAGTAGAGTAAGCGTTATGTCCTCCAGAATTCTGACCACCAGCATTGCTGGCATTGATGCCTTTATGCGCGACCCACGCGGTGTGTTGACCCATGCCGAAGGCGGCACGGTTGCGGTTTTTGCCGACAACGCGCCGGCATTCTACGCAATCACGCCGGAACGCCTGGCGCAGCTTCTGGAGATTGAAGCGCAACTGTCACGCCCGGCGAGCGATATCACGCTGGACAACCAGTTCTTTGATGAACCGGTTAACGTCCCCGTGACCGTTCCGATGGGAAAATTTGCCCTGTACGCGGGCTGGCAGCCGGATGCGGATTTTCAGCGGCAGGCCGCGCTGTGGGGCATTGCGCTAACCCAGCCTGCCACCGCGGAAGAGCTCGCCGCGTTTACCGCCTGGTGGCAGGCGGAAGGGAAAGTCTTCACCCATATTCAATGGCAGCAAAAGCTCGCGCGTCATCTTCAAATTACCCGCGCCGGCAACAACGGCCAGCCCAAACGCGATATCAACGCGTTTTCCGAACCGGATAAACAGATCCCCAGCGGATTCCGAGGTGCGAAATGAAGAACGTCGGCGACCTGATGAAACGTCTGCAAAAAATGATGCCTGCCAACGTGAAGCCCGCCTTTACCACGGGTGAAGAGCTGCTGGCGTGGCAAAAAGAGCAAGGTGAGATCCGCGCCGCCGCGCTAGCCCGGGAAAACCGGGCGATGAAAATGCAGCGCACCTTTAACCGCTCCGGTATACGTCCCCTGCACCAGAACTGCTCGTTTGATAACTATAAAATCGAAACCAGCGGGCAGATGAACGCCCTTGCCGCCGCCCGTCAGTACGTGGATGAATTCGACGGCAACATCGCTAGCTTCATCTTTAGCGGCAAGCCGGGCACCGGAAAAAACCACCTTGCAGCCGCTATCTGCAACGAGCTGCTTCTGCGGGGTAAATCGGTTCTCATCATCACCGTGGCCGATATCATGTCTGCGATGAAAGACACGTTCAGCAACCGCGAAACCAGTGAAGAGCAATTGCTCAACGATCTGAGCAATGTCGATTTACTGGTCATCGACGAGATTGGCGTTCAGACAGAATCCCGCTATGAAAAAGTGATCATCAACCAGATTGTCGACCGCCGCTCCTCGTCCAAACGCCCCACCGGCATGCTGACGAACCACAATATCGACGAGATGACCCGCCTGCTGGGTGAACGCGTCATGGACCGCATGAAGCTAGGTAACAGTCTTTATGTCATCTTCGATTGGGAAAGTTACCGCAGCCGCGTTACCGGCAAAGAGTATTAAGACAGTTCCAGGAATCGCCGCCAGGGCATAGGTATATACTGGAACCCCTTCGGCCCAAAACGGACCTTTTTGAGAGAGCCATGATGAAAAAACAGATTCTAATCAGCACCTTTTTAGGCGCGCTGCTGGTGAGCGGCGCAGCGCAAGCGGCGTCCTGGCAGGAGTCCCTGTCAAGCGCGGCAAATGAGCTGACCAAAGAGAGCAGCAGCTCTCAGGGTGGACTCTCCGCCTCTTCCCTCACCAGCCTGCTGGGCAACAGCTCTCAGAGCCTTAGCGCGGGCACGATGAATAACGCGGCGGGGATTCTTGAATATTGCGCGAAGCAAAAACTGGCCTCCGTGACCGACGCGCAAAACGTTAAAAACCAGGTGCTGGGTAAACTGGGTCTGGATACCCAGGAGCAGAAAGCGGACACCAACTATATGGACGGCATTCAGGGCCTGCTTAATGCGCAAAACGGGCAGCAGCTAAACCTGAGCACACTCGGCAACTCTTCTCTGGCAAAACAGGTGAAAACCAAAGCCTGCGATCTGGTGCTGAAACAAGGCGTTAATTTCATCTCCTGATCTACCCCATTTTATGCCACAACACGCCGCGTTTAATGCGATAGTTTTGCAACGCGGCGCTAAACGAGCGTTTTTCCTGGCTGCCACCGTCTCAGCGTCCGTTTGTCAGGATGCGACCTTCTTCATAAAAACGATTTTCTAAACCAAATCCTAACAACAGCACACTTTCGTGACACTAAAATTGCAGCTTAACGACATCGCAATTACATTGTATGACCCAAAAAATAAACAGTTAGCCAGCGAAGCACCTGGCGTCATGAGGATATGCTGTTGTCAGAATTCATGTCTCTTATCCTTTTTCTGGCTTCTGTCGGCGTTTACGCCTGGAAAGCCGGCCGTCACACCTGGTGGTTTATCGCCACGCTGGTAGTACTCGGCATTTTTATTATTTTAAACATTACCTTATACGCCAGCGACTATTTTACCGGTGACGGTATTAACGATGCGGTGCTCTACACGCTGACGAACAGCCTGACGGGCGCGGGCGTGGGCAAATACATTCTTCCGGGGCTAGGCCTTATCGTCGCGCTGGTGACGATTTTTGGCGCGCTGGCCTGGGTGCTGCGCCGACGTCGCCATCACCCGCACCATCATGGCTATAGCCTGCTGGCGTTGTTCCTGGCGCTGGCCTCCGTCGACGCCAGCCCGGCGTTCCATCAGATCACCGAGCTGGTGAAATCCCAGTCGCGCGACGGCGATCCGGATTTCGCGGCTTACTACAAAGAACCGTCCAAAACGATCGCCAACCCGAAGCTCAATCTGGTCTACATCTACGGCGAAAGCCTGGAGCGCACGTACTTTGATAACGATGCCTTCCCCAACCTGACGCCGGACCTGGGCGCGCTGAAAAATGAAGGGCTCGATTTCAGCCACACAATGCAGCTTCCCGGCACGGATTATACGATTGCCGGGATGGTTGCCTCCCAGTGCGGTATCCCGCTGTTCGCGCCTTTTGAAGGTAACGCCTCAGCCTCAATGTCGACGTTCTTCCCACAGAATATTTGCCTCGGCGATATCCTGAAAAACTCCGGCTACGAAAACTATTTTGTGCAGGGGGCAAACCTGCGCTTTGCCGGAAAAGACGTGTTCCTGAAATCCCACGGTTTTGACCACCTGTATGGCTCAGAAGAGTTAAAAACGACGGTTGCCGATCCGAGCTACCGCAACGACTGGGGCTTCTATGACGATACGGTACTCGACGAAACCTGGAAGAAATTCGAGGAGCTGTCCCGCGCGGGCAAGCGTTTCTCCCTCTTTGCGCTGACGGTGGATACCCACCATCCGGACGGGTTCGTCTCGCGCAGCTGCAAACGCAAAAGCTATGACGTCGACGGCAAAAACAACACGTCCTTCAGCGCCGTCACCTGCAGTCAGGAGCACATTGCCGCGCTGGTCGAGAAAATCAAAGCCTCGCCCTGGTTTAAAAACACCGTCATCGTCGTTTCGTCTGACCATCTGGCGATGAAAAACAGCGCCTGGGATCGGCTCAACAAGCAGGACCGCAGCAACCTGTTCTTTGTCCTGCGCGGCGACCAGCCGCAGCAGGAGGTAATTGCCACCAAACGCAACTCCATGGATAACGGCGCAACCGTGCTGGACATTCTGGGCGGCGATAACTTTATTGGCCTGGGCCGCAGTACGCTGTCGGGGCAATCCCTGTCGGAAGTGTTCCTCAACATGAAGGATAAAATCCTCGCCTGGAAGCCAGACATTATCCGCCTGTGGAACTTCCCGAAAGAGATGAAGGTCTTTACCGTCGATCGGGATAAAAACACGATTGCCTTCTCGGGCAGCAGCTTCCGTCTGCCGCTGCTGGTGCGCGTGTCGGCGGGGCGCGTCGAGCCGCTGCCGGAAAGCGAATATTCCGCGCCGCTGCGCTATCAGCTGGCCGATTTTGCTCCGCGCGATAATTTCGTCTGGGTCGACCGGTGCTACAAAATGGGCCAGCTCTGGTCGCAGCCGCTGGCGCTTTCTACCGACTGGTGCGTCTCTCAGGGCCAGCTTGGCGGGGAGCAAACCGTGCAGCACGTGGATAAAGCCCAGTGGAAAGGCAAAACCGCGTTCAACGATACGGTGATTGATACCGCGCGCTATCAGCACAACATCGACATGCTGAAAGTCAGCGATAACGATATTCGCTACAAAGCGGACAGCTTTATCTTTAACGTGGCCGGCGCACCCGAGGAAGTGAAGCAGTTTAGCGGCATCTCGCGTCCTGAGTCCTGGGGACGCTGGTCAAACGCGCAGCTGGGCAACGAGGTGAAAATTGAGTACGCCCACCCGCTGCCGGAACAGTTCGACCTGGTGATCACCGCCAGAGCGTATGGCCCTAACGCTAACAAGCCCGTGCCCGTGCGCGTGGGCGATCGGGAGCAGACGCTGACGCTTGGGAACGACGTGAGCACGCAGACGCTGCATTTTGAGAATCCTTCGCGCAGCAATACCCTGGTGATCGTGCCGCCGGACCCGCAGTCCACGAACGAGGGGAATATCCTTGGGCACTCACCGCGCGAGCTCGGGATCGGCATGGTTGAAATCAAAATCGTCAGCAAAGCGGGTTAACACGCGTCGTGCCCGGCGTGCTGCCGGGCGCTCACGAAAATAAATAATCCTATATCATGCTTATAAATTAGATAAAAACTCTTTATATAAGCCATTTTTATTTATAAATATCCCACCAAAATACAAATCCATAAAATGTGCGGCTCCTGAAATCACAACGGAGCGTTACGCACTTTTATCATGCTAACCGGCTATAAGTTCGAATCCATCCGGGCACTGCGCAGTGAAAATGTGATTGCCTGGGAGGTATTGTCTACGGCAAAGCCTCACGTCAATCTTGAAGATTACTTTGGCTCGATGCCCGCGACGCAGCGTAAAGCGCACTTCTTTGCGCAGCTTCGTCACGCCATGTTTTGCAAGGATGGCGACAAGTATTATCTCAATGCGACATCGGATTTACTGCTGGAAACGGACTTCCTCGACAGGCTAAAAGAAGAGACACCCTGCCCGGAGAGACTTGCTATCGAGGTCACCGATCTCCATACGATGGTCCAGCTCGAGGATACGCAAAGCCTGGCACTGCGGAAATGCATCGCGACGCTCCATCAGTGGGGGATAGAAGTGTGGGCAGACGATGTCTGCGAAGACCTTCTTCCCGATCTTCTGACCAGCCAGATCCGCTTCTGCGGCATCAAAATTGACAAACATACCTTCTGGAACGGGCGGATCGAGCAGGCAAAGTTTCTGCATCTCACCCGCCAGTGCAAGCGCGTCGCCAGCAAGGTGCTGATCGAAGGCATCGAAACCGCGGGTGATTTCGAGCTGGCCCGCGCCAGCGCGGCCGATTACGGCCAGGGCTATCTGTGGGGTAGAAAATGACCCCTTTCATTCCGAATGCTGGTTATCAGGTTATCGTTCTGAGCGGGAATACGTTTTTATGGCTTGGCCTCACTTCGATGATCTCGACGGCCGTTACCCCTCGCCCGGAGATGTATTGGATCCATGACGTTAATCCTGAAGGGCTTTTGCACCTGCAGGAACGGCTGCTTAATACACACGCTGGAGAGAACTGGCTGGTATTTACGGATGCCGCGCGGGTCTGCGACGTTCACGCCTGCCTGCGCAACGAGCGGGTCCGAGTGGTCGCGGACAACCTCTCGTTTGCGCAGCTAAGCCACTGTTTTAGCGACACGACATTCGCCATCGAAAACGCCGCCACGCTCTCGCATCAGGAGAGGCGGGTTTGCATGTTGCTCCATAAAGGATTCAGTCCGGTTCGCATCGCAAAAATCATGAATAAGTCCCCTAAAACGATCTACACCCACAAGCGTAACGCGATGAACAAATTTTGTTGTCACAGCCTGGCGGAATTCCATCGAAAACTCTGCCTGCTGGACGCTCAGTCATTCGCTTTGTAATTGCACAGTTACTCACGTCAGGAAATAAGATCATGAAAATTATTCCCACCCTTGTAAGTTGTTCCGTTCTCCTGCTTCCTGCTGCTGCGATCGCCGCAGACAGTACCGCAAGCGCGACGATGCACGTATCACTTGAGGTCGTGAAGTCGTGCACCCTTAAAGCCAACGACCTCAACTTCTCGCGTCACGGCTCCGATGAGTCGAGCGAAATCCAGGCCAAAACGCAGGTCGATATCGTCTGTACCAACGGCACGCCGTTCACCCTCACAGCCACCAGCAACGACGGCGAAAACGGTACCTTCTGGCTGAAGCCGGAAAACGGCGAAACGGGCGCGCAGAAGATTGCGTGGAAACTCTTTGCCGACGAAGGCAAACAGACGCAAATCACCGGCACGAATGGCCTGGACGATACCGGCAACGGTGCGGAACAGGAGGAAACGCTGTATGGCGTCATTGACGCCGGGGCGCTGACAACCGCCCAGGCAGGTACCTACAGCGACGATATCACGTTAAAACTGGAGTACTGATCGTGCGTCGCTACCTTCCCTGCTTCATTCTGTGGCTCATGATGCTGGCGCTGCTGTCGCGCTACGCGCTGGCCGCCACGCTTCAGGTGGCCCCGGTAACGCTCGACCTGCAGAGCAATCAGCGGGCAGCGGCGGTCTATCTCACTAACAGTGGGAAAGCGGCCATCCATGCGCAGATTCGGGTGTACGAATGGACGCAAAAAAACGGTAAAGATGTTCTGGTGGCCACCGGGGAGGTGGTCAGCAGCCCGGCGATGACATCACTGGCGCCGGGCCAGCAGCAGCTGGTGCGCATTATCGTCATGCAGCCTGGCGTCCGTGCACAGGAGCAAAGTTACCGGCTGGTCATTGACGAGCTGCCGGACGCCACGTCCCGTGCCGCCAATCCCAACGCGGTGCACTTCCTGCTGCGCTACTCGATTCCGGTGTTTATTGCCGGGAACCAGGACGCGCCCGCCAGCCACGATGCACTGAGCTGCGAGCAGGCAGAAATGCCGGCCACCCTCCGCTGCTTTAACGCCGGAAACCGCCACATCCGCTTGAGCCACCTTGAGGTCCTGACGGCCGATGGGCAGGTTGTAGGCTCGATTAAAGGCCTGGCGGGCTATGTGCTCCCGGGACAAACCACCCTTTTACCGCTTAAGCAGGCTTCACGACACGCGCTCAGCACGCTGCGCGTCTATCTCAATGATGACCACCATGCCAGCCAGATACCCCTGCGCCCGCTCGCTTCTCGCGCTCCTGTTTTGGCTACCGCTCATGCTGTCAGCCCGGGCTGAACCCGCCGACACCGTACAATGGCTGGCCATTACCGTGAACCACGCCCCGCGAGGCGAGCTCTGGGCCTGCCGGGTGGTGGATAATGCGCTATGGATAAGCCGCAGCGACATGAAAAAGCTGGGGCTTCACGCCCCGGACGATGGCGCCGGGTGGGTTGAACTAACGTCCCTGCCGGGCCTGAAGGTCAATCTCGACGTGCTGTCCCAGCAGGTGTCGATTACCGCAGAGGCAGAGGCGTTCGAGGGCCAGCAGCATCTGAGCGTCACAAAGCCCACGCCGCTGTTTCGCTATCCTGATGCGCAGCCCGTCAACGCTTACACGCTCGGATACGCGCTCTACGCCAGCGACGCGCAGGGGAAACGCCAGCTTAATGCCCAGACTATACTGACCGCGTCCGGAGGGCTACCCGGAACGTTCAGCAGCAGTTTTTCAAGCCATGCCGGGGAGGAAAACAGCGCCGGTCGACCGACCCATACGCGTCTCGAAACCCGCTGGCAGTGGGATAACACCGACTCGCTGACCACTCTGGCGCTGGGCGATAGCATCACCACCGGTACCCGCTGGAGCCGGCAGGTGCGCTTTGGCGGGCTACACTGGGCGCGTAATTTTGAACTCAATCCCCAGCTCAATACCGAACCGCGCAGCCGCTACAGCGACACCGCCGTACTGCCTTCCACGGTCGATTTGTATATCGACGGTCTTAAGCAGAGCAGCCAGCGCGTCACGCCGGGAGACTTTCTGCTGGATACCCTGCCCTCCTTCACCGGAAGCGGGCAGGCGGAGGTGGTCATTACCGATATCAACGGCCAGCGTCGCGCCGTACAGCTCGATCTCTACGGCGCGCCGGGCATGCTGGCGGAAGGGCTCAGCAGCGGCTCGCTGGACATCGGCTGGATGCGGGAAAACTACGCCCTGCATTCCGACGACTATGCCGCCTCGCCTCTGCTGGACGCGGGCTGGCGCTATGGGGTTAATAATCACCTGACGCTGGCACTGCATACGGAGCAGCAGCGCAGGCTGCGCAACGTGGGCACGGGCGCTGACTGGCTGGTCTCTCCCGCCGTAGGGGTGGTCAGCCAGCACGTTGCCGTGAGCGACAGCCCTTACGGCCAGGGCGTTCAGTGGGGCCTCGGCTGGCAGTGGAGCGGCAGAGGAACGGGCATTTCAGCCAGCACCGTCCGTACCGGGGCGGATTTCGCCGACAACGCCCGCATGAGCGGTGCTGCGCCCGTCAGACGCAGCGACAGCGTTTGGGTAAGCCACTCCGTCCCCCACTTCGGCACCGTGGGCGCGGGCTGGGTACAGCAAAACATTCAGGGCAGCACACAGCGCTACCTCAACGCCTCCTGGTCGCTGTCGCTGCCGGCACACATCTCCACCACGCTGAGCTATACCCGCTCGTTTACGGATTCATCGAGTCACGTTCAGCTGCTGTTTTCCGTCCCATTGGGTCGCGAGGACACGCTCTCCGTCCAGGCCAGCCGGGATAAACCGCGCATGGATTACCGCCACCAGCCGGACGATGAGGCCGGCGGCTGGTCATGGGAGCTGGGCCAGGGCTTTGGCGAGCGACGTGAAAGATATGCGGACGTAGGCTATCTGGGCCGGGCGGGCGAATGGCACGTTGGGCTGCAGCAAGGTGCTCACCAGGGCAACCAGTACGCCTCAGCCGAAGGTGCATATTCGCACGGTGATCGATCGCCAGTTCGCACCGTAGTCGATCATGATTTCGCATCGTGTTCGATCGC
>NZ_QFXN01000155.1:0-3298 GCF_003144775.1 Enterobacter sp. CGMCC 5087
GATCGAACACGATGCGAAATCATGATCGACTACGGTGCGAACTGGCGATCGATCACCGTGCGAATATGCATCTGGTGACGATGCGCTCAATGCTGGTGGAGCAAATTATGTCGGTATGGTCAGTTAATACTTCAGGTTCGGTAGTGGTGAGTTCTGTCATTTTGTTTTTTCCTTATATAAAGCAAAACGCCAGCCGGTAAGGGCTGGCGCTTATGCGTTGAGACAAGTGTGGTTGAGTGTCTAATCCGATTTAGGTCGTTGTCAGAGCCGGGGGGAATGGAGACGGTGAACGCCCTGTGCCTAACAAAAGCGCAACTGAGTGGGTGTCGTCGTTTTGCCGCCGATATTGTCGCGAAGCCAGTCAATCAGAATATCGGGGGGCTGTTTCAGCCAGTATGAGAATTTCTTGAGGTTATTGATGCCGGGTTACCAGTCGAAGGTTTCAAAACCCGGTAGTAGTTCACCGAGGGCATCCAGATGGATAATTCTGATCGTGTAACGGCGTATCAGCGTCACGATTAGCTGACGACAGGCTTTCGATAATCCCCGCTTCTTAAGCTGGAGTACCGGGTACTGCCAGGCATCCAGGTAGATCAGATAACCGGATCCGGTATAGCTAATCCATTCGCTGTCACCGTGATCTTCATGCTGGTGCGAAAGCGTATACAGCAGGCTGTTATCAGCTTCGGATATATGGGCGGTACTGCACTGGATGCCGTTAAGACGGGAAACGGGCGGAAGTGGATCTTCAACAATCAGTTTCCCCGGTTCGTCAGCAACGCGAAGCGAATAACCGTTCTGGTTCACCACATTGATCAGGTCGGTCAGTTCAATACCGTCAATATCCACGGCGATCCGGCCCATGTTGAGGGCCAGTACGTTGATGGTATCGGCTTCCACGGTGAGGGACAGCTTCATTGCTGCACCTCGCGGTATTTGCCTGTGGTGATATCGGTCACCATTTTGTAGCCGTTGCGGGTCATCAGCCCGGTGGCTTTGCGGGCGCGGAGAATATCGATACTGGTGAGAAGCGGCGACTGAGTTTCCGCGTTAAAACCGCGACGATCAGTACGTACCAGGTCGTATTTCTCCACGATGAAATTTACGGCGTCGCACAGCGAGATACCGGCATCAATATGTTCCTGAATGACGCTGTCGTTGCCAAACGGCGTGTCGTTGAGTGTCAGGCCGTAGTGACGATCCAGCAGGTGGCTCAGAAGCCGTTGCCAGATCTCCACGTGTGACGGGCGTAGTGAAGCCTCCTGCGTGGAGGATAGTGGTTGGGTTTGCATGGCTGGATCTCTTTGTTGATGGGTAAAAACGAGGGTAAGCAGGAAGAAGGTTTACGCGGTTGCAGCTGGCGTGGGATAAATCGCCAGGTACACGTAACCATGCGAACCGAGGCTATCGGCGTCGCATGTCAGCCCTTTTGCGTAGAGCGTGACGCAGTGCTGATGGCGGGGATTGAGCTCACCGGAAACCAGCATTAATTCCAGTTGTTTGAGCAGTACCGGAAATGCCTTGTCGAGATGGCGTAAATCCGCATCGCTGAACTGCCCGGTGATACTGGCGCGGTCAGCGAGATAGTGCAGCCGGTTGCCCTCCTGCACCAGGCGAGCGCCAAAACAGGGCGTGATATTGCGCTGAAGACCCCAGCGCGGCGCGTCCATGTTGTCATTTGTGGCAGGGATATCTGGCATGGTTAAGCCTCACTAAAAAGTGGATTAAGAAATGTTTCAACTGGATGGATCAGCCGAAGCGCTGGCCGTCTCCGGTGAAGGTGTATTCACCCGCGATGATGTCGTCGTCAACAACGTCAGGTGATGTCTGCCAGCCGTATTCGCTTTCCAGCCATCCGTATAACCAGCGCGCCAGCTCCCGGATGGCTTCAGTTATCGCCGCCTCACTGTCTGCGGTCATGTCCTGCCCGGAGCTGTGGCGTTCGACCGTGACTGCCATACAGGATTCATGGATATGCTGGCCGTGATGACGGATCGTGGCGCGAAGCTCGCCGCTGTTGTGCAACTGGATGGCCTGCAGTAGATCGGCAATCCGGTGAAGGTCAGCGTCTTCAGGACAGTGCTCCCTTATCCGGTATACGGCCTGAGGCTGGTAAGCATAATCACCCTCGAAAGCAGCGCCGCTTCCCTGTTGGCAAAAACCGCTGAACCAAATGCAGTGGTGCTGGCGATTGCCGCCCGACAGGAGAGGAACACGGTACAGCTTAATATCCACGCCCAGGATGTTGCAGATGCCGGTGAACTCGTCAAACACGTTCTGATACCAGTCATCGTTCAGGGCATGCTTACGATACCAGTCGCGGGCGTTCTCACGGGCCGCGTCGGAGAGTTCATCCAGTGTATATACGGTGGTGGAGATAATTTTGCTCACTGTATTTTCCTTACTTAGTTCAGCGTGACGCTGCGCAAGACGACATACGGGCCGTTGCGGTCCTGACGGCGTTCTGCGAAGACCGCGAGCACACCGCTGATATTCTGGACCTCCCGCCCGGCATAGTGGCAGACGCTGCCAGACCATTTATATTTACCCGTGCAGAAGCGAAACAACCGGGACTGTGGATGCCGGCGGTATATCGCCATCGCCTGACGTTTACTTATAATTTTCATGGGATTATTTTCCTGTTGTGCTACAGCCAGCCTTTTTCAGCAAACGAGGTGATCTCCATACCGCCCACAACCAGGTGATCCAGCAGGCGGATATCCACCAGTTCCAGCGCCTGCTGAATACGTGCAGTGACCTGACGATCGGCCTTGCTGGGTTCCGCCTCCCCGGAGGGATGGTTATGAGCCAGAACGGTTGCAGCGGCGTTATACTTGAGACCGGCCTTCACCACTTCGCGGGGATGGACCTGCGTATGGTTAATCGTGCCGGTGAAGAGCGTTTCGTGGGCTATGAGGCGATGCTGGTTATCGAGAAAGAGTGCGGTAAATTCTTCGCGCTCCAGTGAAGCGAGCTGCAGACGCAGCCAGTCGCGGACGGCATGGCTGGAGGTAAATGGCGCGCCGGGTTCGCGTAGCTGGCACGCCAGCAGAGTTAAGGCTTCCCTGACCGTCTGCTGGTCGGCAGGGGCTAATTCACGGGCAAACAGCGGTAACGGTTGTTCCATAGCGGCTGACCTCAGTCGATGATATGCATGATGGCGCTGCATTCTGCGTGGTTGAGCGCGTAGTCCCGCAGGCGGTAATAGTGCTCAGTCATGGCGTCGCATTCGGTGCGCATGGCGTGGTGGCTGTAAGTCATCAGACAGACGGCAATCCCGGCGGCCTCGCTGCTGAGC
>NZ_QFXN01000164.1:0-233 GCF_003144775.1 Enterobacter sp. CGMCC 5087
GACGGGATAATGCGTGCGATACCGGTACTGCGGGCAAAGGAAACGGCCCCCGGAGAGTGATCACGCGTGGCGCTCTCACTGAGCCGATACGTGCCGTTCTCCCCGATAATGTCGAGGTGGACCAGCCGTTGATGTAAGTCACGACGCAGGGTGCGTATCGATACACCAAACTCACCGGACAGTGTCTGAAGGGTCAGCGTTTCTCCGGCCATTAACCGGCTGATAATGACCGA
>NZ_QFXN01000165.1:0-489 GCF_003144775.1 Enterobacter sp. CGMCC 5087
TCCGGACAGAAAACCAATGAGGCCTCCGGCTAACGTACCGACAACCGGAATGACTGAACCTATCAGCGCACCGGCGGAGGCTCCTTCAAGCCCGGCAAGGCCTCCGGCTGTTGCGCCAATGACCCCTCCCGTTTTTTTACCCACATGGCGCAGTCGTATGTTTTGCGAACCGCAATTCGGACAATGCATTTCTTTCTCCATTGTTACTGGCAATAAAGCCGCCTGAATAAACAGGCGGGCCGTGTATAAAAACGGCCCTGATACCGGAACAGGGAATGTGGCGATGGCAGCGCCGGAACGGGGGAAGCATGCATTCGGGTATTTTGCAGGGCAGTTCAACGGGGACGGGGAACAAGAGTAGCGGCAGGGCATCAGAACCCCGTTTTTTCTTATCAGGCACATTAACCTCCGTGGGTGAAATAACGAAACGGCAGCATTTCTGCTGCCGTTCTCACACAGGTAATATAGGTCTGAAATTTTTTTGAATGC
>NZ_QFXN01000166.1:0-677 GCF_003144775.1 Enterobacter sp. CGMCC 5087
CGGTCTGCATTATCGTCGCCATTTGCTTTGTTTCCGCGCGATGCTCTCACTCACCACCACAGGTTTTACGGTAATGGTCATTAATCAACGTTTCGAGCATATCGCTGATACGAACCCCGCTGCGTTCAGCCATAAAGTCCAGTCGTGTTTTGGTTTCGTTCTTCAGGTACGTATTGAGTGCTTTTTTATCGGTACGGGACTGACGCAATTTTTGCTGGTTCCAGGCTTTATTCAGATTCAGCAGGAATAAACGCTTTGTATCCGGCGCATCATCCCATAAATCGATCGCGACACGCAGGGCTAAATTGCGCTCAGAATGACTCAGTGGCGTGAGCCAGGTCGTTAATCCGGGCGTGGATAAACTCATATAGAGTCCGCCGATATTACCGGCTTTCTCCTGCTGAACTTTTTGCAGGTTGTTCCAGGCCCATAATACCGCGTCTTCTTCATCCGGCAGCCATTTTAACGGTAGCGGTTTACTGTATATGATTTTCCACCGGTCTTTCAGTTTTTCCATCACCTGTTTCTTAAGGTGGTTTACAGGGGGGGTGGAAATGTAAATGTTGTCAAAGAAGGCGATGAGAATATGTATTCTCTCCTGGTGACTTGCCGGAGATAAACTCAGATTTATTCGCTGATACCAGTTTTTCCCGAATTCAGCATTTGCTGGCGGGCCA
>NZ_QFXN01000167.1:0-626 GCF_003144775.1 Enterobacter sp. CGMCC 5087
ACTGGCATTCAACCATCCGGCATAAAACGCGCAAACTCTCAGGTCCCGACTCGTGATGAGTCCTCGCCTGCCATCATCATAATTTACAGCCATTATCAGTACCCCATAAACTAAACTACACAGTAGTGGTTGATGTAGTGATTATCGTAGCAATACAGTAGCATGATGATGGTTTTATCGTCACTTAAAAATATATCTGGTAGTCATCGTGAAGTGATATGCTGGTTTGATATGGGTTGGTTAAGGGTTTCACTACGGTATTATCATCGTTTTTTTAAATGTTTTAATTCTTTCCTGTCTCTGTTTTTCTGCCTTTTTTATGCTTACATGGCTCTCTTCATGTTCATCTTATCCTCCTTGTCGTCTTCCTGCACGCTATCGTCTTCACCTCCATCAGTGACGTCTGTTTTGACTCAGGACGTATTGACGGCATCACACAGGGTTCACCCTTCTTATTTATAATTTGTGGCTCAGTAGCAGGAGTAAGAGCTTCTTTGGAGCAGGGTATTAACAGGTTGAGGTCATGTGATGTCCCGGTTTTTTTATTTTTCTTGCTGAAGAGATAATTCCAGAGTGAATGTACATCGCTTTTATCTCGTGTGGCCACCGCCTGGTGCCGCTGGCTC
>NZ_QFXN01000168.1:0-219 GCF_003144775.1 Enterobacter sp. CGMCC 5087
AACGGAGCCTTATGATTATGTATGTCTCTGAGGCTTCCTGTAAGGCTATATAACCGTATTGAATAATACGGTAGTGGAAATCTGTGGCTAGAATGAATGCGTCGCTCCTGATGCGTTACAGCGCGTTTAAACTGATGCTGGTTGCTACTGCGTTTCGTATTGTTCAGGTAATGTCTGCAGAACTGAATCTGCTAAGGACAAAACCATTTCATGAAAGCA
>NZ_QFXN01000169.1:0-371 GCF_003144775.1 Enterobacter sp. CGMCC 5087
AATGTAGAGTATGAATTTCATCATTTCGGTATACCGGTTCAGGACGGTGACACCGCAGGCAAGTTCAGTGCCAGTGCCGGAATGTACACCACCGATAATCCAGGTAAGTTTCGGGTGCAGTGGCATCGCTTTACCGATGACTCACCCCTGCATCCGTTACTGAAAACGGTTCCGCATGTGGCGTTTAAGGTCAACAGCCTTGCTGAGGCGATTGCGGGTGAAACAGTTATTCTGGGGCCTTATGAACCTATCGATGATTACCGGGTAGCCGTTATTGATGACGGCGGTGTACCGGTTGAACTGATTGAAACCATGCTCAGCGATGAGGAGTTGTGGGCGCGTGCAGCATCCGGTCAGGGGAGTCTGTACCG
>NZ_QFXN01000170.1:0-1567 GCF_003144775.1 Enterobacter sp. CGMCC 5087
AAAATAAGATCGGCGTGAGAGCGATATCAACGCAGTGTGGCTAATGCTTTCTGCTGTACCCTTTGCACTCCGCCAGCTGCATACCGGAAGACGACATTATGGTCTCCCGGTTTCCGGAAACGGCTCCCAGTCGCATTGCTGCGCCTGAATCGGGGGAGAGGCTGGTATACCAAGCGGGGCCGGGGATACGCCGCCATGGCCGACGTGGATCTGCGCATTTTCCACCTGCCATTGCGCACCGGCGCTGAAACGGACGCCATCCAGACTGACGGATACCGGGTGCAGGGGATCGTAGCCCTTTATCACCAGTTTGCCTTCCTCCCCACTCACCTGCCGGAGCCGGATAGCCCGATACACCGGGATGTCATGGCCTCTGGCATGGATATCGTAGCGGGTATCAATGTCAACGGGTCTGCGGTTGTGTCGCAGGCAGATGTTCTGGTAATCAACACGCTCCACCCGTCCCCCACGGCTGGGATCACTTTTGATGCGCAGTCCTGAGGTGGTGCCATCCAGCGTCAGGTCTTTTATCAGCACGTCACTGACACCACCCCGGGTTTCGCTGCCGACAGACATTCCGTGCCCGGCGTAGAGGTGATTGCTGAGAATGGAGAGGTACCGTGCCGGCCCGCCACTGCCGGCCTTGATGGCGATATTGTCGTCACCGGTGCGAATAAAACTATGGGCGACAGTGATATCCGATGATGAGATGGGGTCAATACCATCGGTATTGCGGGCGCTGGCCGGCGTGTCGATAGTGATACCCCAGACCGTTACCCCGGTGGACTGTTTTATCACGAGGTGAAAACCCGGCGCATTGCGTAAACGCACGCGGTAGAGCGTGATGTCGCGGGCGTGGTCTGCCTCAATCAGCCGGGGCACATTCTGCTTAAGCCCGGTTGCCTGGGCGCGCCGCGCAAGTGCCCACCAGGTCTCGCTGCTGCCGGTCATTGTCTGCCCCCCCTGTCCGTCAATGATACCGTCACCGACGATACTGCTGCCGGTCCCCGTGATGAGGATAAACGGACGGCAGCCCTCTCCCTGAGCGTCGAGCGTGCCGCAACGCTGCTGACCGCGATCATAAACCCGTGGATTGCGTGATGCCGCCAGTATGGCGCCCTTATCAAGCCAGAGCGAGACGCCATCAGGTATGCGCAGCGGGCCACTCGGGTAATAGCCTGCCGCCAGACGGACCGTGCTTCCGCGGTGGCAGTGGTTCAGCGCTGTCTGCAGGTTCTCCGCAGGTGGTGTCAGCGTGGTGCAGATTGCGCCGGGCAAAGTCGGCTCCGTCACATGGCGTCTATCTGCCGCCAGCGTGGTGTGACTCAGCGTTAGCATGAGCAGGGCTGGGAAAAGAAAACAATGGCTTACCTGCAGGAGTGCCGGCGAGTGGTATCCGGGGGCATGCGCAGTCGTCATGTTTTGCCTCGTTGTTACAGCCCGCAAGGGGACGTACCCGGGCAGTATATCGAATCAGGTGTGACGGTCAGTATTTTTTTACGACACCGGTAATGGTTATGAACGATAACCTACCGGAGTCCATTTCAATGAGTTACACCTGCGACCC
>NZ_QFXN01000171.1:0-357 GCF_003144775.1 Enterobacter sp. CGMCC 5087
TTGTCTGGGCGCGTGAGTTTGGCGAAATCAAAGGGAAGAAGCACTACCACGTGGTGCTGTTACTGAACCGGGATACGTGGTGCGGACCGGGCGATTACAACGACCCGGACACGCTTGCCGGAATGATTAAACAGGCCTGGTGCAGTGCCCTCCGGGTGGATGCTGAGGCTCACGCCGTACTGGCCCGCTTCCCGAAAAGCCCGGTGTCATGGCTGACACGTGGCGATGATACTCAACTGCAACAGGCGCTGTCGCAGGCGGCTTATCTTGCCAAACGCGAAACCAAAGTCACCGATGATGGCGAGCGTAACTTCGGCTGCAGCCGGGGCTGAGCACCTCCCTCACACACATTCAGCC
>NZ_QFXN01000172.1:0-259 GCF_003144775.1 Enterobacter sp. CGMCC 5087
TGCCTGATGCGATGGGCCGGTAATTTTTTACAGGCAACCCCTATCCTCTGAGGAGAACCGGCATGTCCAGGATTTAACGGCACCGGACCTCTCCCGACAACCATTTCTCAGAGGGAGATAAATACCATGACCACACCGAATACGAATAACGCCAGCACCACATCCACCACGCAGCTTTGCGCAGAAGACCCGCTTATCGACATGACGTTCATTACCACGTTTACCGGGATGACCGACAAATGGTTCTACAAACTGATTG
>NZ_QFXN01000173.1:0-381 GCF_003144775.1 Enterobacter sp. CGMCC 5087
GCCCTGGACCGGCTATCGCCGCGACCGACCTGCTAACGCATAACTGACCCGCCATTCGCACCCTGCCACGCTGCCCGTACCGGGACGGCTGACGCCTGCGTGTCGTCTGGCGGTAAGGCGCAAATATTATGAATACGATGTATGCAAAATCCTTTATGGCTCTCGACGGCAATGGCCGTCTTACCGGTGCCCGTACTGCGCAGACCGCGCCGTATGACCGCTACTGCTGTCACCTCTGCGGCAGCGCCCTGCAGTACCACCCTGAATACCAGACCGAACGCCCGTGGTTTGAACACCGGTATGACACGCTGACGGAGAACGGGCGACAGCACTGCCCGTATGTTAATCCTGAACTGAAAGAAACCCGCATTATCCGGCAAC
>NZ_QFXN01000156.1:0-743 GCF_003144775.1 Enterobacter sp. CGMCC 5087
CCGCCATTGCCGTTCAGGGTGTTGAACAGCGACCAGGGCTCATTGCTGTCATCGTCAGCGTCCGGGGCCATAAACGCACCACCGTTGCTCAGCGTGTAAAAATTCCAGATACCGCCGTTGTAGTCAGCACAGAAACGGTCCATCCACGCGAAGACGGTTGGTTCGAGGATTATCCACTGCGGTATGCTGCCGAAGTGCTCTGGCCAGAACTCCACGCGCTGGTTGTCCGGGACAAGGGTGGCTGTCAGCGCGGGTGCAGAACCGGTACCGGCAGGTTGTGTCTGTAACGGGAGGGTATCGTTAAGGTTGATAATGTCGGTCATAGTGGTTTTCCTCGTTTATTTATCGGGCTGGGGAAGCTGGTTCAGTAGGAATGACGGGCAAGACTGCGCATAGCCATCCTCATCACAGCGTGATGGCCAGTGGCCTTCGGGAAGACTTAAGCTGCACAGGCTGAGCTCACCGGGTCGGTAGAGAAGATGTGAGCACCAGGCGCACAGGTCGTCGTCAGAGATGGAACGACAGCCCGGCAGGCTCAGCAGGGCGAATGGATATGGCGTAACCGGATGACTGCCATCAGGAATACGCGGCATTACTTCAGCGTCTCCAGCAGACTTTCCGCCATCACCCAGAGCGCTCTGTTGAGTTTCACGTCGCCGTCGATGCCGTTAACCGCACGGGTGTGACTGCGTTTGCCCTTCGCGGTACGTCCGGGCAGGCCGCCTTTCAGCAGGTTCTCCTGT
>NZ_QFXN01000174.1:0-513 GCF_003144775.1 Enterobacter sp. CGMCC 5087
TGTGGCTGGCAGCACACCGGAGGTGACGGTATGCGCATACTGAAATGCTATCTCGCGAATGATACCTCAGGTCGCTTTGTGACGGCGGATGATGCCGCGAGAGCGCCAGGCGGCGTATGGACCTGTGCGTCCTGTGGCTGCGTGCTGTACCTGCTGACGGGCTTTGGTGAGAAACCCTGGTTTGAGCACGACCAGCAGACGGTCGCTGAACATGTGCTGATGAACTGTGCGCATCTGGACCCGGAGGTCAAAGCTGAAGCCCGTCGCAGGAAACTGCGCTGCATCATCGGTGGGCTGGATGCGCCGGTGATGTCGTTTGCCTGGTACTGCGCGTGGTGTGGCAGTCATTATCAGGGCGTGAAGTATTGTGCCCAGTGCCTGACCGGCATTTACAGCATCGAAGAAGCGCACTGGCGGATGAATTACTGCTGCAACACTCTCCCCGGATAAGTCCTGTACTCACCTTCTGTATCAGATAGTTACCGTGTGACCTGAATCAACAAAAGAGAACCT
>NZ_QFXN01000175.1:0-288 GCF_003144775.1 Enterobacter sp. CGMCC 5087
ACAGCACACCGACCACCATTCGTATGTTTTTACAACAGGCCGTTGACCATTACCCACGGCTGGCTGCATTCAGCTTTACGCTGGCGTTACCGTACCGCGACAGCATGGCCGATTACCGCTCTTTAATTTTACGCTTTCACACTGAGGTCTGGCAGCGTACTGGGGCATACTCTCAGGAACGTCAGCAGGCGCGTAAGCATTCACCGCCGACGCTGTTACGCTGGGTGTGGGAGTCGGCCAGTGCTCCACAGTGCAGGATGGTGCTGCTGCTCAATCTCGATACGCTGG
>NZ_QFXN01000176.1:0-14548 GCF_003144775.1 Enterobacter sp. CGMCC 5087
ACGGAACGCAATGGCGTAACGAATATAACGCCAGTCATCCTGAACCGCGTTGCACGGGGTGTCTTCACAACGTCCTTTAACCAGCTTACCGCGCAGGTTAAGGCAATGACGGTACCCGTCACTCTCGCCCGGACGGGCGTTATTTGCACCTGAGCGTGCAGTCTGACGATGAGGAAAGATGTCACGCCCCGGCGCTGATGTTATCCCCCGGCCTTCAGCCCTTTTCCGCGCGACGCGCTGCCGATATAATCCTCGCCATGAATAAAACGAATCACACTGCATTACCTCCTGAAGAATCACTGGCTGACCTGGCGCATTTTGCCTGGTGTGCGCTGGTGGGATTACGGCTGGCTCAGCAGGACGGCCAGGCTCGTTCACCGTTGACCATTCACACTTTTCTGATCCGCTGGCTGGCGGATGTGCAGAAACAACGTCGGTTTCCGCGCTCTGTTGCCTATGATATTGACAGTTTGTTGCGCCTGGGACGAATGAAAGGTCCTGCTGCGGATTTACAGCAGCGGCTGCAATACCTCTGGCAGTCCTGCACGGAGCCGGTGACACAGCAGTCGGAGTTATTTCGCCTGACCCATGCGATTGAGGACCTGAAATCACAGGGCTGGGTAAACGCAGTGGTGTCTGATGAAGAATGGGTACCCGAAGCGTTGTACGCCGAATACGCGGACGTATCTGCGCTGCTGGTAAGAAAGTCCGAACTGCAGCGCCATTTTACAAAAGAGGGTCAGCAGTCCGCGCCGGTGGAGTTTGTCGTTGTCGGAGAGGGGCGTGTTGTTGGCGAGGCGTTTGATGCGCGGAAGCTGCATTACACGACGGGTGAGCAACACGCTGGCGGGTGTATTCTGGCGCTGGTGCCGTCAGCGGAATCATCCGGTGGTGCCGTGCAGGCTCCCTGAGCGAAGGTAGTATTACGTCAACGTAACAGGAAAGGCCGGTGGTGCAAATCGATTATCAGATTGAACAGTCCCATTTACCGACGCAATGAAATCACGGTGGTTGAGCCGGAAAGGTTTCGCAAGGTAAACGCCAGAGCGGAGGAACGACTGCGTAATGCCCTTCTGAACGTTGATCAGATGACCAGTCTCTGGCTGCCATTTTATTTAATGTTGCTCCGTATTCCACAGTTAATAGCCGGTCTACGGGCCACAGTGGTCGCAACTGAAGCCCGGCGTCTGACCAGTATCTACAGCATCGAAGAGGCGAACTGGCATAGACATTAATGTTGTAACACACTTCCCGGGTAAGCCTGGCGATCACCTTCTGCGTCTGGTTTTTACCATACTGACGGTGTTTTCGTCAGCGTCGTCTGGCAGAACCTGAATTTCATGCAGACACGGAGAACCTGGGGGATTAGCTCTGTTCATTGCCGGGGTTAAAAGAGAGGTTTGTTTTTACTCTTCACGATGTCGGCCATCACCGCGAGAGCGATTTCAGCAGGGGTTTTGCTGTGAATAGGCAAGCCGATGGGCGCTTTAATGCGATCCAGATCCGCTTCGCTGAATTCCGCGATTTTAACCAACCGCTGGCGGCGGTTCTGGCTGTTTTTCCTGGAGCCCATCGCGCCAATATAAAACGCGGGTGTCAGTACGGCCTCCATCAGCGTTAAGTCATCCATGCGCGGATCGTGGGTCAATGCCACGACGGCGGTGTTGGCATGGCAGCCGCTGCGCTCAATGTAATTCGCCGGAAACTGTTCGATGAGCTGCGCACTGGCGGGAATCTGAGTGCGAAAATTTTCGAGAACGTCAGGCCGGTTTTCACACACCAGCACCTCAAAGCCCAAAGCAAGGGCAAATTCGGCGCAGAAGAGGGCCACGCTGGACATCCCCGCAATCAGCAATCGGGGGGCCGCCGCGATAAACAGCGAAATTTGCGCGTTGTCGCGCTGAACGTGCGTTGAACTGATATAGTGCCCGGTTGGCAGAAAGGTAGCAGGTTCAGGTAATGTGACACGCTTCTCCAGCGCCTCGTGACCTTCCAGCGCAGCTGCCAGCTGGTTCAGATAACTGACGTTTTGGGGCGTGGACGGCAGGTATTCCACCAGAATATCCAGTTGCCCTCCGCAGGGCAGTGAGACATAGGAATTCAGGCCATCACCACCGTAGCGAACAAGCTGGCTTGGCTCGCTGTATTCTCCCTTAATAATTCGCGCCAGAAAGTCTTCTTCGATGCAGCCTCCGGATAGCGATCCAACACATTTACCCTGCGCGTTAGCGACCAGCATCGCCCCCGGCGGACGGGGAGAAGAGCCATAGGTGGCCAGCACGGTACAAATCCAGATGGGCTGCGCGGGAAGCCACTGAAGCGCCTGGTGGAGAACGGACAGGTCAAGAGATTGCATGGCTCAGGCTCCGGCAGGCAAATGAGAGGGGAGATCGATGTCCTGGAGGATTGTCCCTGTGTCGCACTCCAGAGCGTAGACGCTATAGCGTGAAAGCAAAGTCTGTGCCCCCTGATCGCCGCTAAGCGCCAGCAATTCGTTACGTAGCATTTGAGAAAAACCAACTGGGTGCCCTGGTCTTTCAAAATAAAAAGGACGGACGACGGAATGTTCGCCCAGAAGCCGGGCAACCTGACAGAATATCGCTGCAGGTACAAAAGGCATATCTGCCAGATGGATAAGCCAGCCAGACCAGTGTGGTGTGGCGGCGACACCCGCAGCAATTGAATCACCCAACCCCGTGCTTTCCAGCAGAGTGTAAGAAACCAGCCGCGCCTCACAAACAGACTGCACTGCTGTGTTGTCGGGACGGGTTACAACATGGGCGGGAAGACCAGAAGCAAGTGCGTGGGTTAGTGAGGCTGAGAATACAGAATGGTGTCCGAAAGGCGCATTGAGTTTATTGCCGGTTGCCCCGCTCTGGATAAAACGCTCACTACGGCCTGCTGCCATAATGATGATCCCAGCCACCATATTTGTTCCTTTTATCTCAACAGAAATTGAATAAATCTAAAGTAAAATCTTAGCAATCTTGCTTGCTTGAAAACAAGTTGTTAAATAAGAATTAAGGCGATCCCTGATGTGTAAAAATTATAGGGCAGTCCAGTTCAGGTGGTAGCACAAAATAATAAAACAACAAGGATCACTGTTTATGAGCAAGTTAAATCCATCGCGGCGTCGGTTTATCCGTCATGCGGTCATCGCAGGGGTCACGGTCTACCTTGCCCCTCTGCACAGCAAAGCGTACGCGGCGCTGTTCGAAGATAAAATTCTGCAGTCTCCCAACTGGGATCCTAAAACCAAAAGTCTGCGTTTTCGCATCGACGCACGTGCGAAAGCCATGGGGCAGAAGGTCTTTGCCCGTGACATCCGCGCGAAAGACATGCCGCACTGGCCACAGCAGCAGGCGCACGCCTTTATCCTGCGTGCCACCCAGGCCGATAAACTTTTTACCGGTATCGATCTCTCTTTGCTCGGCGATGACCTGCAGCCAGACAGGCTAGTCACCGCCGAAGATCTAGCGCGAGACGGGCTGGCGTTCCCGGCCTTTTATGGTGACGACATGCTGCTGCCCACCGGGAAAACCCCGGCATATCTGGGCCATGCTGTCGCCATTCTGATTTATCACGATTTTTCCCGTTTCCGTTTTGCCAAAGACAAACTCAAATTCCACGATGAAGTGATCCGTTATGGTGAGCACACCGGGCCACTGGAACGGGATCCCTGGGGAACTTTCCGCTATGTTCGCGTCGGCGGTGAACAGCCGCTGGACGACGATCGCTTCTCCAGCCTGAAAGATATGCCTGTCTTCCCCGCTGCCATGAGAAAGCATCTGCCGGTCTGGCCCGAAGGACGTGAAGGCGGCAAGCTGGACGAAGAGGGCATGTTCTACGCCGATGGTATTGCCAGCGAACTTCAGTCTCCTCCGGATAACTGGCTGGTCATGTCGCGTCAGTACAACACGCAGTCGATCGATACCGCTGCTCTGGAACCTGATAACGCCAACGGCTGGTACGACAGTGCGACGCAAACGCTGCATTTGGTTGCGCCAACGCAGTCGCCGCAAGAGGTGATGAGCGAGCTGCCGCGCATGCTCTCCAGGGCGAAGATGACGGTGAAACAGGTCATTCTGCATCCCTGTTACACCGTGGGCTACGGTTCGAAAGACCACTGCAACTTCCCGTATTACGGTACTGTGGCGGCCATGTACGGTGACGGTCATCCGGTTCGCCTGGCCAATGACCGCTACGAACAGTTCCAGACCGGGCTGAAGCGCCATGCCTTTGAGATGAACTACACCATCGGCGTGGACAAAAAAACCGGCATTTTGCAGTCCTTCAAAGGCGAAATGGTGGCGAACGGCGGTGGTCGCTCGAACTTTACGCCGTCGGTCACGATGGTGGGCGCCACCGCTGCACAGTCCATTTACTATTTCCCTAAAAGCGACCTCTCGGCTGTCGGCATCGCCTCACGTGCCATTGATGCGGGCTCTGCTCGTGGTTACGGCACGTTGCAGAGTATGGCTGCTACAGAAATCATGATGGATGAGATAGCCGCAGAGCTGAAGCTGGATCCCATCGAATTCCGTCAGCGCAACGTGCTGAAATCCGGGATGAAGAATACCCAGGGTGCGATCCCGGCGGGTGCGATTCGTGCCGACGAAGTGCTGGAAAAAGCCGCGAAGCATGAGATCTGGCTGAAGCGCGCCGATCGCAAGCGCGAGTTTGAAAGCAAGAATCCGGGCAAGCGCTATGGCGTGGGTTTTGGCTGCGTGCAGAAAGACTTCGGAACCGGGGCGGAAACCTCCTTCGCCCGTGTGGAACTGAGCAAAGAAGGGAAGATAACGCTGCATCACAGCGGTGCGGAAATGGGCACCGGGATGTCGACCTCTCAGGCCGTGCTCTGCGCTGAGTGGCTGGGCCATCCTGCCGACGAGTCGCATTTCTCCGTGACCGACTGGTCGCAGCTACCGGTGGTCACCAGTGGTGACCCGTACCTCATGAGCCAGGCCAAGCAGGACGAACTACAGCGTAACCCGCTGTGGTCACCATCGTACTGCTCACCGTCGAGCGCCAGTAACTCTGCGTTTTATTTCTCCCACAGTACTCGTGAAGCCGCGCGCCAGCTGTTTATGCAGGCGATTTGGCCCGCTGCGCTCAGCCTCTGGCAGACGGGCATCGGCGGTGGGCAAGCCGCGCCGTTGGTCGTTCGCGCTGAAGATGCCCGCTGGGTGGAAGGCGGACTGACGGCGGCGGGGATGCAGATCCTGCCGCTGGAGCTGCTGGCGAAAACCGTCTGGGAAAAAGGCCTCACCACCGGGGTAATGGTGCATGTATTTAACCGCTGGCAGTGGGCAGAAGCGGACTTCACGCTGAACAATCAGAAACTTCGCCTGCCGATAGACGCGATGGCGATCCGCAAGGCTGAAAGCTGGCAGATCATTATGCGCGATCGGGTTTATTACCCACCTGTCCAGCGTAATAACGCGGCGGTGACGTACTACAGCGCCATCGGTACGCTGGCGGAAGTCTCCGTTGAGCTTGCCACCGGCAAGGTTGAGTTGCTGAACCACCACTCCATTCTGGAGTGCGGAAACCTGATTGTGCCGGAACTGGTCTCAGGCCAGTTACAGGGCGGTCTGGCGATGGGAATTGGTCATGCACTGCACGAATATTTACCCCTTTATGAAGACGGACCGGGCAACGGTACCTGGAATTTTAACCGTTATCACCTACCGCGAGCCAGCGATGTGGCGGTCTGGCGACAGACGGGCGACATAATGCCTGCGCTGTCGGAAACCGATCCGCCAAAAGGGATGGCCGAAGTTGTCATGATCCCGGTTGTCGCGGCGCTGGTGAATGCCATCAGCGAAGCCACCGGTCACCGTTTCCGTGATTTACCCGTTCGTGCAGACAATATTCTTGAGGTGTTGAAATGAGTATCCCGACCCAGCCGCTCTCACTGACCATCAACGGTGAGAATAAAGGCCCTTATGACGTACCGGAAGGGTTGATGATGATCGACTTTCTGCACGAATACCTTGACCTGACCGGAAGCCGTCTTGGTTGTGGGCAGGGTATTTGCCACGCGTGCGTGGTGATTGTCGACAAGCCAGACGGGACCAGTGAAGAGATGAGAACCTGCATCACGGGGGCGCATTTCTTTAAAGGCAAAATCGTGCGTACGGTGGAAGGACATGCGCAGGCCGATGAAAAGAGCGGCGAGCCCGTGCCCTCTTCGGTGCAGCAGGCCTTTATGGAGCACTACAGCTTCCAGTGCGGCTACTGCACGCCAGGTTTCGTGAATGCCGCGACGATTTTCATCGAAAAGCTCAGGCGTCAGCCGGTGGCCCGTGAAGATCTGGAAAGTGAAATCGAGAAGGCGCTGGACAGCCATATTTGTCGCTGCACCGGCTACGTTCGTTATTACGAAGCGGTGCGCGATTTGGCACTGGCGACGCCGGGTCTGGTGAAGGGGGCGGCGAAATGATCAAACGTCTTTTATCGGGGCTCATCGTCATCATAGCTATCGTTATCGCGGTGCTATGGTGGCGTGAGAACCGTACCTGGGATGGCCCAGTGCAAAAGGTGACGGCCAGCGCGGAACAGATTGAGCAGGGGAAATATCTGACCCGCGCAGCAGACTGTGCAGCCTGCCACACGGCACCTGGTGGTGCTCCGATGGCGGGCGGTGTTCCGCTGGAAACGCCGTTCGGCACCATTTTTGGCAGCAACATCACCCCGTCTGCCGATCAGGGCATCGGTCGCTGGACCAAAGAGCAGTTCTACACGGCGTTGACGGAAGGCGTTGCCCCGGGTGGACGCCATCTCTATCCGGCGATGCCTTACACCTCCTATAAAGGGCTGACCCGCGAAGATTCGGATGCCATTTATGCCTATCTGATGACGCGCCCGGCGGTAGACGTTGCGGCCCCAGAAAACGAGATGCCGTTCCCGTTCAACCAGCGGATGGCGATGATGGGGTGGAATCTGTTGTTCCGCACTTCAGATCCACTGCCTTCTGCCTCACAGGGCGCGTCAGAACAGTGGACGCGTGGGCGTTATCTGGTGGATGTGCTGGGTCACTGTGGTGAATGTCATACCCCGCGCGGCAAGCTCGGACAAATGGATCTGGACAGACCGTTGCAGGGCGGCGTGCTGGGACGCTTCAGCGCCCCGGCCATTACGCCTGATGCGCTGGCTCAGCGCGGTTGGACGCCGAACGATGTGCAGACATTCCTCAGCACCGGCATTGCGCCGCAGGGTTCTGCCTTCAGCGAAATGCACACGGTTGTCGATCTCAGCACCCGTCATTTGAACGCCGACGATCAGAAAGCGCTGGTGACCTACCTGATGGGCGACAACGCCCCGCAGGCCGTTGCGCTGAAAGCCGTGGCGAACAGTGACAACGAAGCAGGGCGTATGACCTGGCTGAACGTCTGCGCCGGATGCCACGCCCGTGAAGGCGAAGGTAAACCGAACGTCAGCGTCAGCATGGTCAATAACGCGACGCTGCGTCAGCCGGATGGTCGTAACCTGATCGTTTCCGTGCTGGATGGCCTGCCGGCTCAGTCGTTCCCGGGTAATCAGAGTATGCAAAGCATGCCTAGCTTCGCGTCGAACCTGAGCGATGAAGAGATCGCGGGGCTGGCGAACTATCTGCGAACCACCTGGGGTGGACAGCCTGGCAACATCACGCCAGAACAGGTTAAAGCGTTACGTCAGCATGAGTGAGAACGCGTTACTGGAAGCGGTCAACCTTAGCTGTGAACGAGACGAAAGAGCGTTGTTTACCGCGCTCTCTTTTCGCGTTGACGCCGGAGAATGGGTACAGATCACCGGTGCTAACGGCGCGGGGAAAACCACACTGTTACGCATCTTGTCTGGGTTATCGCGCCCGGACAGCGGTGACATTCGCTGGAACGGGGTCACGCTTGCCGATGCTCGCGAAAGCTACAGTCAGGATCTGTTGTGGCTCGGACATCAGCCAGGAATGAAAACCCGGCTGACGGCGCTGGAAAACCTGCGTTTCTATCACCCTCGTAAAATGCAGGACGAGCTGTTGATCGCCCTCGCGAATGCCGGGCTTGCCGGATACGAGGATTTGCCGCTGGCTCAGCTTTCTGCCGGGCAGCAACGGCGGGCGGCATTAGCCAGGCTCTGGCTGACCTCCGCGCGGCTTTGGCTTCTGGATGAACCGTTTACCGCCATCGATGCCGATGGGGTGGGCGATCTTATCCGGCGGCTGGCGCAGCATATCGCAGAGGGGGGGATGGTGGTGATGACCACGCATCAACCTTTGCCTCAGGGGCCGGTGCAGGTTCGTCTCCTCTCTTTACAGTCGTCGGAGAGAGATTTGTGATGTTCGCTATTTTTTGTCATGAACTGCGAACCGCCAACCGTCATCGTGCCGAACTGGCGAACCCCCTGTGGTTTTTTTTGATTGCCGTGGCGTTATTCCCTTTGGCTGTTGGGCCGGAACCGTCGTTGCTGTCGCGCATTGCGCCAGGCGTGATTTGGGTGATTGCCTTGCTCTTCTCACTGATGGCTTTTGAGCGCCTGTTTCGCGACGATTATCTTGACGGCAGCCTTGAGCAGCTGATGCTGCTGCCGCTTCCGTTGCCCGCCGTAGTGCTGGCTAAAGTGCTGGCGCACTGGGTGGTGACCGGACTGCCGCTGATCCTGCTGTCACCGCTGGTGGCAATGCTGTTAGGGCTGGATATTCAAAGCTGGGCCGTCATGGCAGTAACGTTGCTGCTGGGGACTCCCGTGTTGAGCCTGTCAGGCGCGCTTGGCATGGCGCTAACGCTGGGACTACGACGCGGCGGTGCGTTGCTTAGCGTTTTAGTTTTACCGCTGACCATTCCGCTGCTGATCTTCGCTACCGCTGCACTGGACGCAGGCCGCAGCGGTTTACCGGTTGCCGGGTATTTCGCCATTCTGGGGGCCATGCTGACCGCCAGCATCACGCTGCTGCCGTTTGCGACGGCGGCGGCACTGCGGATCAGCGTGCAATGATTTTCTCAAGGAATATGTAATGGTGTGGAAATGCTTTCATCCCCTGGCTTCGCCAGCGAGGCTTTATGAGATTTGCGGACGCTGCCTGCCCTGGCTGGCTGTCGTCTGCGCCATCACGCTGTTGCCCGGCTGGATTTGGGGATTCGGTTTCGCCCCGCAGGATTATCAGCAGGGACAAAGCTATCGCATTATCTACCTGCATGTACCCGCCGCGGTGGGTTCCATGAGCATTTATGCCGCGATGGCCTGCGCGGCATTTGTGGGGCTGGTGTGGCAGATGAAACTGGCTAATCTGGCGATGATGGCGATGGCGCCCGTGGGGGCCGTTTTTACGTTTATTGCGCTGGTGACCGGTTCTGCCTGGGGAAAGCCGATGTGGGGAACCTGGTGGATCTGGGATGCGCGTCTCACCTCTGAGCTTATTCTGCTGTTTCTCTATGTTGGCGTTATCGCGCTGTGGCACGCCATTGAAGACAAGCAGCAGGCCGGAAAAGCCGCTGGGCTGCTGGTGCTGACAGGCGTGGTCAATTTGCCGATCATCCATTATTCCGTCGAATGGTGGTTCACCCTGCATCAGGGCTCCACCAACATGCTGCAAACCGTGGCTCCGGCCATGCGCACACCGTTACGGCTGGCAATTGTCGGCATGATGCTGCTGTATGTCACTCTGTCGCTGATGCGTCTGCGCAATCTGATTTTATGGCAGGAAAAACGTCGCCCCTGGGTCACTGAACTCCTGGGTAAGGAGATAACCCAATGATCCCGGCTTTTGCTTCCTGGCACGATTTTTGGCTGATGGGCGGCTACGCGACCTACGTCTGGCTGGCCGTTTGCGCAACGCTGCTGCCGCTGCTTATTTTGCTGATACAGATCCGCTGGCAGCGGAAAACGCTGCTGCGTGAAATCGCCCAACATCAGGCTCGCCAGCGTCGCCGCACGACGGCACAACAGCGTGAGGCCGCGTGAATCTGCGTCGAAAACAACGTTTGTGGACAGCAGTGGCGGTGCTGGCGGGAGTGGGGCTGACCGTTGGGTTGATGCTCTATGCCTTGCGCAGCAATATCGATCTGTTCTACACGCCGGGTGAAATTCTCTACGGTAAAGGCAAACAGCAGCAAATGCCGTCAAATGGCGAACGCCTGCGCGTGGGCGGCTATGTGCTTCCCGGCAGCGTAAAGCGTGATCATAGCTCGCTGCTGGTGACCTTCACACTGTACGACGCTAAGGGGCAGGTGAACGTCAGCTACGATGGCATTCTACCGGACCTGTTCCGCGAAGGGCAGGGTGTGGTGGTACAAGGCGTGCTGGATTCATCGCGCCATGTGCAGGCCAAACAGGTGCTGGCGAAACATGATGAAAACTACACGCCGCCGGAAATCAGCCAGGCCATGAAACCGTCAGAGGACAAATCAGGATGATGCCGGAAGTTGGAAATGCGTTGTTGTGTCTGGCGTTGGGGATTGCGCTGCTGCTGACCTGCTATCCGCTGTGGGGCGTTGCGCGTGGGGATGCCCGTCTGATGGGCTTCTCTCGTCTGCTGGCAGGGCTGCAATTCGCTGCCGTGTTGAGTGCTTTCGTGATCCTCGCCCATGCCTTTGTGGTGAATGACTTTACCGTGGCCTACGTGGTGCATAACTCCAACACGGCGCTGCCAGTCTGGTATCGAGTCGCCGCCACCTGGGGCGCACACGAGGGTTCACTACTGCTGTGGATGCTGCTGCTGAGCAACTGGACCTTTGCCGTGGCGCTGTTCAGCAAAGCCGTGCCGCAGGATATTGTGGCACGGGTGCTCGCCGTGATGGGAATGATCAGCATCGGTTTTCTGCTGTTTATCCTGCTCACCTCTAATCCGTTTACCCGCACGTTGCCGGATTTTCCGCTAGAGGGGAACGACCTCAACCCGCTGTTGCAGGATCCCGGGTTGATATTCCACCCGCCGCTGCTTTACATGGGCTATGTCGGTTTTTCCGTCGCCTTTGCTTTCGCCATTGCGGCACTTCTCCGGGGGAGTCTGGATGCAGCTCTGCTGCGGTTTGCCCGTCCGTGGACGCTGGCAGCATGGATTTTCCTGACCTGCGGCATCATCCTTGGCTCGTTCTGGGCATACTACGAACTGGGATGGGGCGGCTGGTGGTTCTGGGACCCGGTAGAAAATGCCTCCCTGATGCCGTGGCTGGTGGGCACGGCGCTGATCCACTCGCTGGCGGTCGCGGAAAAGCGCGGCAGTTTTAAAGCCTGGTGTCTGCTGTTGGCAATTTGCGTCTTCTCGCTGTGTCTGCTGGGCACGTTTTTGGTTCGTTCCGGGGTGCTTATTTCGGTGCACACCTTTGCCTCAGATCCGGCGCGCGGCATGTTTATCCTCGCCTTTATGGTGGTGGTGACCGGTGGGGCGTTGCTGCTGTTTGCCCTGCGCGGTGGGCTAATCCGCTCAACGGTCAATAACTCGCTCTGGTCGCGGGAATCGCTGCTGCTGGGGAACAATATCCTGCTGATGGCGGGCATGGTGGTGGTGCTACTGGGCACGCTGCTGCCGCTGGTGCATAAACAGCTGGGGCTTGGCAGTATCTCCATTGGTGAGCCTTTCTTTAACTCGCTCTTTACTGCGCTGATGGCGCCGTTCTCTCTGATGTGCGGCGTAGCACCCTTAGTCAAATGGGGACGCGACAACATCACTAAACTCGCGACGAAAATAGGCATTGCGGCGGGCATCACGCTGTTAGCTGCACTGCTACTCCCCTGGCTGATTGGCAAACGTCTTGAGGCCACGGCGGTGACTGGCGTGATGATGGCGGTTTGGGTGGCCTGGCTGACTCTCATGGAAGTGCGTCTGCGGGCCACGCATCGTTCTACCTTGTTGCCTGGCCTGCGCAAAATCAGTCTCAGCCAGTGGGGAATGGTGTTGGGGCACGTTGGCCTGGCCGTCACCGTGTTCGGTATTGCCATTAGCCAGAGCTACAGCATCGAACGCGATGTGAGGATGAAGCAGGGCGATAGTCTTGAGATGGCGGGCTACCACTTCACCCTTAATCAGATGCTGTCGGTGCAAGGGCCTAACTACAGCGGCGTGCTGGTCATGCTTGCCGTTTCCCGTGAGGGGAAGACGGTGACTACGCTACAGGCTGAAAAGCGCTCCTATCCCAACAGCCGTGTGGTGCTGACGGAAACGGCTATCGACGGAGGGCTGACACGCGATCTTTATGTGGCGCCTGGAGAACCGCTTGATAACGGCTACTGGGCAATGCGTCTTTACTACAAACCTTTTGTCCGCTGGATCTGGAGCGGAGGCCTGATGATGGCGTTTGGGGGATTGTGCGCGCTGCTTTCCCGGCGTAGCCGTAAGACGTCAGAATCCAGGGAGCTGCAGCATGAAATCTAAAACTTTGATGATCCCGCTGGTTTTGTTTGTGGTTATCTCCGCCGTGCTGTTCTGGCAGCTGCAACGCAACGCTCAGGGGGACGATCCCTCTACGCTTGAATCGGCACTGATTGGCAAACCGACACCGGACATTCAGCGCCAGTCGCTGTTTGACCAGGGAACGGTTTACCCGCCAGCTATTTTTGCGTCGGGCAAACCCGTGCTGCTTAACGTCTGGGCGACCTGGTGCCCGACCTGTGCGGCTGAGCATCATTTTCTCAATACCCTGAAAGCGCAGGGCATTCCGGTAATTGGTCTTAACTTTAAGGACGACAGAACCAAAGCGCAGGAGTGGCTGACGCGCCGCGGCGATCCCTATCAATACAATCTGTTTGACGGCAATGGCATGGCTGGGCTTGATCTCGGGGTATATGGCACGCCGGAAACGTTTCTTATTGATGGTAAAGGCATTATTCGCTATCGCCATGCCGGGGAACTGACCAACGCTCTGTGGAACAAGGAGCTGAAACCGCTGTGGGACACGCTGAGCAAGGAGAACGCACAATGAAATATTGGCTACTGCTGTGCCTTTTCTGTTCTTCGCTGGCGATGGCGACGAAGGATCTGCTGACCTTCCGTGACGCCGTACAGGAACAAGAATACCAGCGGCTGACGCAGTCGCTGCGCTGCCCCAAGTGCCAGAACAGCAGCATTGCTGATTCCGGCTCGGTGATTGCCGCAGACATGCGCCAGAAGCTGTATCAACTGCTGCAACAGGGTAAAAGCGAACAGCAGGTGGTGGATTACATGGTGGTGCGCTACGGCCATTTTGTCAGCTACGAGCCGCCGTTAACGCCACTGACCTGGCTGCTGTGGGGCGGTCCGCTGGCGGTGGTGATTTTGGGGGGCGGGGTGATCATTCGCCGCAGCCGCCAGAAAGTAGAGGTGTCTGACGCAGTCGTGCAACAAACGGCAATCACGTTCTCTCCGGTTCCGCTCTGGCAGTGGCTTCCTGGCATCGCGCTGACGTTGGGGGTATCTGCCTTTCTGGTGTACCAGACGGGCAGTATCCCGCAGGTTCAGGCCTGGAAGCAGGACACGGCGCAAACCCCGGAATTGCTGGCGCTGTGGCAGCAAGATCCTCAAGACATCAGCGATCGCGATACGCTCTCGCGCCTGGCGTTAGGGATGAGAACCCGCTTGCAGGAGCAGCCGGATGACATCAACGGTTGGATCCAGTTGGGGCGAATTGGCTATCAGTTGGATAACGCACCGCTGGTCATTCAGGCGCTTGAAAAAGCGAGAGTTCTGGATCCTGACAATCAACTGGCCACGTTGGGATTGGCAGAAGCCTTAACCCGCTCCAGTTCGCCAGAGGACGTTACTCAAGGCGGCGAGCTGCTCAAAGATATGATCCTGAAGGGCAACGTTAATCTGGCGGTGTTGAATCTCTATGCGGTGAATGCTCAACAGCAGCAGCACTGGCAGGATGCAGTGACTGGCTGGAAAGCAGTGTTGAAACAGCTCTCACCGGATGATCCTCGTGCGGCAACGGTTGAAGGGTATCTCTGTGAGGCGATGTCGAAACAACAAAAGCACGGAGGTTAACCTGGAAACAGGCTGAATTGCCTTAAGCGTGTTGCAAAGTAAACGCCAGAGCGAAAGAATGGTTGTGTCGTGCTCTGCTGAACGTTGATTACGTGACCAGTTTTGAATTGCTTTTCCGCTTGCTATTACTCTGAACGCCACCGCTGATTACCGGTCTGTACGACGCTGCAGATCAGTCTGAAGTGGCAGGTATTTGGGTTGTGTCTGGTGTCTGAGTGCGGAACTGAGCACGGTACCCCGCACCTTTGATTACCACCTGTTGAACCGTATACGGTGTGCGAGCCAGTATAGCAGGGCCGGGAGGGGTATTGCGACCTCAGAAACTGTCGTCTTCGACACGCTGACGGGGACAACCCGCCGGGTTCCGGTTTACCATTGCGATGGGGCGTAAAGTGCCTGTTTGTTCATGCCTGCTCATTTTTGCCCGCCGGTTATCAATCCTCCTGTCGTAAAATGCTGCGCTTATTTAACTTCTTGCATTCAGCTGAAACGCGCTGTTAATGCTTTATCCTTGTGGATGTAATTTCCCGTGCGTAGCATCCCCCTCCGTGTCAGGGATACACAGACCGCCACTAGCTCAGCAGGAAAGAGCCGGTGACAATGATGTTACTG
>NZ_QFXN01000177.1:0-6412 GCF_003144775.1 Enterobacter sp. CGMCC 5087
TAAACTCTCAATGAAAGGAGACCCAAAATGAAAACACAATCCGCCAAACGCTATCCCCCTGAGCTGCGTGAGCGCGCAGTCAGAATGCTGTTGGAACACCGTGATGAATATGACTCTGAGCCAGATGCCATTCGTGCCATATCCTCAAAAATCGGGTGCCATTACGACACGCTACGCGCCTGGTTGCGTCAGCATAAAAATGATGTCCGTGGTGGTGCCAGCCCGGTAAGCACGGATGTTGGCGAGTTGAGCACCAATGAACGTCAGCGTTTAAAAGAACTGGAACGTGAGAATCGGGAGCTACGCCGCAGCAATGACATATTGCGCCAGGCCTCTGCTTATTTTGCGCAGGCGGAGCTCGACCGCCACTGGAAAAAATAATGCCACTTATGCAACGTCTGAGTGGTACACACGGGGCCGGGCCGGTATGTCGCGAGCTGGATATTGCCCCGTCGACATACTACTGGCATCAACAACGCCAGCTACATCCTGAAAAATGCAGCCAACGAGAAAAGTATGATGCTCAAATCAGCCAGGAGATAAAACGCGTTTACGAAGAAAATTACAGTGTCTATGGAGCACGAAAAGTCTGGCGTCAGTTACTTCGCGAGGGCTTTAGCGTTGCCCGGTGTACGGTTGAACGTCTGATGAAAATAATCGGTCTTAGGGGCGTACTCCGCGGCAAAGTCATCAAGACCACAGTTGGTCGCAAAACAGCGACCGCTGCGGATCTGGTAAACCGTCAGTTCGTGGCAGAACGTCCCAATCAGCTTTGGTGTGCAGATTTTACGTACGTCAGCACCTGGCAGGGCTTCGCGTATGTGGCGTTCATCATCGATGTGTTCGCCGGCACGATCGTTGGCTGGCGGGTCTCATCGTCGATGGAAGCCAGGTTCGTGCTGGATGCGCTGGAACAAGCTCTGTGGTCTCGTCGCCCCACAGGTACAATCCATCACTCGGACAGTAAGAATGTCTGTGTCAGTTCTCATCATCATGCTTGCTGTTTTGTTCGCGCGGTGAGATCACTGATGCAGTGAAGACTTTCCGGCTACCTGACTCACACTCTGATCGACCAGAAATGTGTCTTTCCCTGGACCCGTCGGTTGACGGAAAGTACTTCATGCGAGGCTTCTCCTCACCGATGCGCGTGACTCAAGAAGGGCCTGACGTCTTGTCTCCTTACTGTCCTGTCCGGGTTATCGTCAGGAGAAATGACGATAAGTTCCAGAAAGGATTAGGCTATGGCGAAGACTAAATCAGTTCGCCCACCGTTTGTCGTGGGCGGCGTTGATACGCATAAGGACCTGCACGTTGCTGCAGTAGTTGATGAAAACAACCGCGTTTTAGGCAGTGATTTTTTCGCGACAACCCGGCAGGGATATCGGCAGATGCTGACATGGATGGCATCTTTTGGAACGGTTGCCCGCATCGGAGTTGAATGTACCGGTTCTTACGGCGCTGGCTTGCTACGCCACCTGCAAAATGCCGGCATCACCGTGCTGGAAGTGACTGCTCCGGATAAAATGGAACGCCGCAGGCGTGGAAAAAGTGACACAATTGATGCTGAAAGTGCCGCCCACGCAGCTTTCTCATTGATACGCACTGTCACACCTAAAACACGAAGCGGGATGATTGAAGCACTCCGCGTTCTGAAAGTCTGCCGAAAAACAGCCGTTGCAGCACGTCGTATTGCGCTGCAAATGATCCAGATGAATATCGTTTCATCTCCGGATGAACTACGTGATCAATTACGTAATCTGACCCGGATGCAGCTGATTCGAACCCTGGCCGCATGGCGGCCGGATGTGACGGCGTATCGTAATGTTCAGGATGCTTATCGTATTGCCCTGAAATCGCTGGCTCGACGATATCTTGAACTTCACGATGAAATAGCAGACCTGGATATCATGATCGCGTCAATCGTTGATGAGCTGGCACCTGAGCTGATCAAGCGTAACGCTATCGGCTATGAATCCGCTTCTCAGCTGCTCATCACTGCGGGTGATAACCCTCAACGGCTGCAGTCTGAGCCTGGCTTCGCGGCCTTATGCGGAGTCAGTCCCGTTCCCGTCTCATCAGGAAAAACAAATCGCCACAGACTGAACCGTGGTGGAGATCGCGCAGCAAATAGCGCCCTGCATATCATCGCTATAGGCCGGTTACGTACAGATACGAAAACGCAGGAGTATGTCGCGAAAAGAGTCGCGGAAGGGCACTCAAAAATGGAAGCGCTGCGCTGCCTGAAACGTTATATCGCACGCGAGGTCTTCACACTGCTTCGCAATCAAAATCGGCAGATTAACAGCACTCAAATAACGACTTGACACTTAGAAGGGCGTCAAGGGCTCCCAATACGTGTCACTGCCGTACACCCAGCGGTTGCAGGAGGCGGAACTGTTGGCGTCGACAGGCAGCACAGGGGACTCTTACGATAATGCCCTGGCCGAGAGCATCAATGGCCTTTACAAAGCGGAAGTGATACACCGTAAGAGCTGGAAAAACCATGCAGAAGTGGAGCTTGCGACACTGGCATGGGTGGACTGGTTCAACAATCGAAGGTTGCTTGAACGGCTAGGACACATACCGCCGGTAGAAGCCGAAAAAGCTTATTATGCTTCCAGTGCAAATAATGATCTGGCAGCCTGAGCTTCCGGACTTAAAACTCTCCAAAAAAACCGGGGCGGTTCATACAGGTGCGGGGTTCGAGGCCTCGGTGGCGGTCCATTCTGGCTTTCAGGCCTGCGATGAAGGGATAACCTGGAGTGGCCGGATAGTCCTTTCGCATGAGTGTGGGTATGCTGTCCCGGATGTCAAATCCACTGACGTCTGCATGCTTCGCACTCAGCCGAATGCGTTTTTGTGACACCGGTAATACCCTGTTCCGGGAATGGCCTGGCATGCGGCCGGAGTGTAAGGCGTTCGGTGTGCTTATCTGTGGTATTGGGAGGGATGTTGGTTCCGGATGCACCGGCAACAGGACAAGGACAAGAATGTTACCCGTTGAACGAATGTTTCATGCAGTACCGGCAGTGATATCAAGATGTCTTCAGCTGATACTCAATGCCGCACTGTTGTTGCCGGGACTGATACTGGTTGCGTTCCTCGCAAAGGAAACCCTTCATCCGGGTGAAGTACGGTTTGAACCTGCGGCGGATAACAGCAAATACAGTCTGATGGCCGGGTTGATGGTGTATTCTCTGTACTTCAAATTTATCGCGCTTATCGTGAAGTATTTTCTGGCAGGGTACCATTTTCCGCTGCGTTACATCATTTATATTGGCATCACGGTCATCGTCAGGCTGATTATTGTTGAGCATCCGTCTTCGCGTGATGTTCTGGTGTATGCCGGGGCGATACTGGTGATGGTCATGACGCTGTGGCTGTGCAATTCGCCGCGACTGAAACGTGAGTGAGCCGTGGCAAAGTCATGACACCTTCCGTTGCTAGTGTTGTGTGGCATGAATATTGATAACTGAATAGTGGTGCGCGCCTCCGGAGGGAGGGCGCGGGTGATAAAATATCCTCAGAGGAACGCAACAACGCGCGGACATCTGCCTGTCACCAGGATGTTCACCGCAGGGAACCTCGCTTTTAAAATGGTACGCTGACTTTCGGGAGAGGAAAACGGATGAGTATAAAAACTGCATTTACCGCGCTGTTGCTGATTATCGGGAGCGGTTTCTCTGTTCTGGCGGGGGCGACCGAACACAACCCACTCCGTTCGCCGGCAAAGGGTGTCGTCTGTGACGTTTATTTTTGTGCCGATGCGGCGGGTGTTTCAGATGCGCTGACGACGAAATACCTGGGGGCAAAAAAAGGGAAGCAACTGGCTGTGCAGGGAGAATTTGACCGTACGGCGTTTACATTTGCCAATGGCGTGTATTGTGATACCAAAGCACACGAGTGTCGTCAGGACCGCTATTTTGGTGCTGACGGTAAACCTTCCGGTAAGATCGACAGCAAAACGACACAGTGGCTGTTTGCCCAATGAGTGAAGGGACCTGGCAGATCCCTTATTTTTCATTGCTGACAGCGATCGCTTACCTCGTTCAGCCCCTCGCTTTCTTTGCTGAATGACACAAACCGGCCCTGATCGTTAAGTTTGACAATATACAGGCTATCGAAATCGTGCCCGGGCCACGACGGGATCTGCTCTGGATCACCGCCGGTCTGTTTGACCAACGCCTTCGCGGCGACCACCAGGTTTTTGTGTTCCCATGAGACAAACACCCACTGTTGTCTGTTGCTGGTGGATAGAAGATCGCTGACCAACCCGTCCGTCTCCGTGGCATGGTATTTGAGGATCACCGGGTGTTCTGCCCGGATAGCGGTGGGGAGTATGGTACTCAACGGACGCAGTGAACTGCCGGTTTTGTTTTGCTTTGGTGCAGCCGCATAAATCGCATCAGGCTGGCCAAAACGGGTCAACAGTACTGATGGCAGTGCCAGCGCACGATTAAACCCTTTGCAGGTCAGCTGACCGGTGGGTGCCTCCGGTTTTTCACCGTGGCGCAGGAATACGACGGTGGTTTCTGCCTGCACAGTAAAAGCAGTCAGCAACAAAGAACCGAAAGTCATCAGCAAGGCATGTTGTAACAGAGATTTTAATGTAACCATCAGAATGAATCTTATCTGTGAAAGAAACGAAATAATGCTCATGGCTATTTTAAACGAAAATACAATGAGGGTTATTTTGTTTGTGCTTCTTTTGATGTTTATTGCTATGCAAGTGAGTTTGATGCCCTTTATGTTTCCATTTGTGTTTTGTAATGTGCATTTAGACATATTTATATCCAGCCCGATAAAAAGGATGGATGTATTCATTATGGCGTTGAAATAATATTCTTAAAAGAAAGGCCCCGGTGTGTTCAGGCAGGCGTTTTGTGCTGCAATGATAATGTCTGTCAGATTAGTCTTGATGTATCTTGTTTGTTACATTTTGAGGTTATGTCTCTTTTTGTGATCTGTTTGCGATCTTTAATTCTGTTTTATTGCAAATATGTAGTGTTATGATCTAGCATATTCGGCATCATTCCTGCGCACCGTTCCTCCGTATGAGGCTGTAACGTCAGGTGACTATCGCCAATTAACCGTCTGGTGAATACCTGAATCTTCGTCCGGGGATACCCGGTTGTATTTGCTGGTCCGCCGGTTTTAATTTCTGATTTGTGAAAAATCGAGTGAGAAGAATATGAGTAAAAATACAGGCACCTCCTCTGTCGCGCCGAAAGAAAGAATTAATATCAAATATGTTCCTGCTACCGGCGGGCAACAGGCAGAGGTTGAATTACCCTTAACGCTGATGATCGTTGGCGACCTGAAAGGGCGCACAGAAGAAACGCCGATTGAAGAACGACAGACGGTATCGCTGGACAAGAACAATTTCAATGCCGTCATGCGGGAAAGCAAAATTGATCTCGCTTTTAACGTGCCAAATCGTCTTGAAGAAGAAAGCGAAGATGACCTGCCTGTTCATCTGAACATTGCTTCTCTTGCTGATTTCTCCCCGGACAACCTTGCACAGCAGGTCCCTGAGTTACGTAAATTGCTGGAGTTGCGTGAGGCGCTGGTTGCACTTAAGGGACCACTGGGAAATATCCCCTCATTCCGTAACCGTTTGCAGGATTTGCTTGCAAACCCTGATGCCCGTGAACAGTTGCTTCAAGAGCTGGATCTCATTAAGCCAGAAAAATAATGCAACAACAGTAAGGGAAAAATTATGTCTGCTACCGAAAAACAAACCCGCACTGATGATGCCGGGGCATCTTCCTCACTGCTTGACGAGATTATGGCGCAGGCGCGTATTACGCCTGTTGACGAAGGCTATAACGTCGCGAAGCAGGGTATTACGGCGCTGATATCCAACATCCTTGACAGTGGTGATGCCGCCGAACCAGTCAACAAAGCTCTGGTTGACCGCATGATTGTTGAGCTGGACAAAAAACTCAGCGCCCAGATCGATGAAATTCTGCATGCCCGTGAGTTCCAGGCACTGGAATCCACCTGGCGTTCGGCCAGGGTGCTTGTTGATAAAACAGATTTCCGCGAGAACATCAAAATTTTGATGTTACACGCGACTAAAGATGAGCTGCTTGATGATTTTGAATTTGCACCTGAAATCACCCAGTCCGGATTCTATAAGCATGTTTACTCCACCGGTTATGGCCAGTTTGGTGGGGAACCTGTCGGTGCGGTGATTGGTGATTATTCCCTGACCCAAAGCTCTCCGGACATCAAGCTGATGCAATACCTGAGCGCCGTAGGCGCAATGGCACATGCACCCTGTATTTCGTCTGTGGCACCGACCTTCTTTGGGGTAGACAGTTTTACCGATCTTCCCTCCATCAAGGATCTCAAATCGGTATTTGAAGGCCCGGCCTATACCAAATGGCGCGCCCTGCGTGAGTCAGAA
>NZ_QFXN01000178.1:0-1414 GCF_003144775.1 Enterobacter sp. CGMCC 5087
CTTAACCGCACCGCGTTTTCTGGCTCGCCTGCCGTACGATCCGGTGGAGAATCCGGTCAAAGGGTTCAATTATCAGGAAAATATAAACGCCAGCCATGATCATTATTTGTGGGGCAATACCGCCTACCTGATGGGGACGGCGTTGACCGACAGCTTCGCGAAGTACCGCTGGTGCCCGAATATCATTGGTCCGCAAAGTGGTGGTTCTATCTCCGATCTGCCTGTCCACGTTTATGAAGCGATGGGGCAGCTACAGGCCAAAATTCCGACGGAAGTCCTCATCACCGATCGCCGTGAATACGAGCTGGCAGAGGAGGGATTTATCTCTCTGACTATGCGTAAGGACAGTGATAACGCTGCGTTCTTCTCGGCCAACTCGGTACAGAAGCCGAAGGTATTCCCGAATACGCGTGAGGGGAAAGATGCCGAAACCAATTATCGTCTGGGTACGCAGCTGCCGTACATGTTCATTATTAATCGTCTGGCGCATTACATCAAAGTTCTGCAGCGTGAGCAGATTGGCTCGTGGAAAGAACGTCAGGATCTTGAGCGTGAGCTGAACAACTGGATCAAGCAGTACGTTGCCGATCAGGAAAATCCGCCTGCTGATGTGCGCAGCCGTCGTCCTCTCCGTGCAGCGCAGATCATGGTGAAGGATGTGGAAGGTGAGGCAGGCTGGTATCAGGTGTCGATTTCTGTCCGTCCGCACTTCAAATACATGGGCGCGAACTTTGAACTCTCCCTGGTGGGTCGTCTGGACAAGGAATAAGCCACGGTGTCTTCTCTCGCATTATGGAACAGAGGAAGCTCTGCCAGCCTGTTTGATCGTATCAGGGGTGAGGATACAGCCATTTCACCCACCCAGGAAACAGACAGGCTGGTCAGCTCGGTCAAGCGTCAGCTTGAGCGTGTTCTCAATACCCGATGCGGGAGTTGCCGCAGTGCGCCGGAGCTCGGTGTGGTGGATCTTAATGATTCCACGCAGAGTCGTGCTGATGCAGGTGGACGTATACGTGAAGCTATCCGCCATTGTATCCGCGAATATGAGCCACGGATTGTCGGTGTTGAGGTTTTTGCTGTGGATAACACCGCAGCGGTCCCCGGTATGGCATTTCGGGTTAACGCCTCGGTACATCTGGATACGATTGAGCAGGTCGCCTCGTTTGATATCCATATGGACAGTAACCGCCACTACAGAATGATGTGATTTATGTCGCTGGAACATTATTACCGGGATGAGTTGACCTGGCTGCGCCTGCAGGGGCGTCAGTTTGCTGAGTCGCATCCCGAGCTGTCGCGTTTTTTATCTGAACAGACTACCGATCCTGATGTGGAAAGACTGCTGGAGGGGTTCGCGTTTCTGACGGGTAGCCTGCGCGCCAAAATCGAAGATGAGTTTCCGGAACTGACGCAT
>NZ_QFXN01000179.1:0-385 GCF_003144775.1 Enterobacter sp. CGMCC 5087
CCTGCTCAATATGCTGTGGCCGAATTACCTGCGTCCTGTTCCCTCGATGACCATTGTTCAGTTTACGCCGGTTGCAGGGGCTCTGGCACAGCCCGCGTTTCTCGGGCGGGGGTGCGCGCTCGACAGCATTGTTAACAATGAAGCGGTGTGCCATTTTCAGACATGCCACGATCTGTGGATCTTTCCGGCCACGCTTGAGAATGTCAGTGCATACAGCGGTACAGATGTTTCGGCGATCACCCTGGAGCTGGCGCTGCAGGTCCCGATGACTCTTGAGCAACTGGATCTCAGTAAGTTGCGATTTTATCTTGGCGGTGATGCCTGGACGGCGCGAGAGCTCTATTTCTGGTTATCGGACCGGCTGGCCTGGATTGAGCTGGAAATT
>NZ_QFXN01000180.1:0-1219 GCF_003144775.1 Enterobacter sp. CGMCC 5087
CACGCGTTTTCGTCAGCCTGCCAGTCTCCTCAGGACCAGCGGGTTTGCACGGGAAGAGGCTTTGCTGCCCTACCCCGGCAATATCTACTCGGGCTATCGCATCCTGCAGGAGTATTTCTGTTTCCCTGAAAGTTTTCTGTTTTTCCATCTTGCCGGGGGCGACTGGCCGAAGCAACCGATGGCCGTGTCGTCATTTAAACTGCATTTCTGTTTTGAACGTCCGCTGCCCCCTTCACTGAAGATCCGCCAGGATGCTTTCATGTTGAACTGTGTGCCTGCCATCAATCTTTTCCATCATGACAGTGAACCGGTGGCCCTCACCGGACAGCAAACGGAATATCCATTACGCGCCAGCTACAGTCATCCTGACAGCTACGAGATTTTTTCTGTGAACAATGTAGAAGGCTGGGTGGAGGGCCCGGATGGCCGGGCGCGGGGCGGCACCCGGGTGTATCAGCCTTTTGAAAGTTTTCAGCACCAGATTGAACGTGCAAACGGGCGTCTGGCGCTGTATTACCGTCTCAGGGTTCGCGAGGCCGTGAACGGCGAGGGCTTTGAGCATTCACTGTCTTTCGTCCGGGGTGACGAAAGGGAAGTGGTCGGAAAAGATGAAGCAGTCTCTGTCACCATGACCTGTACCAACAGAGAACGTGCAGCACAGTTGAAGGTGGGGGACATTTGCGTTCCGACGAATGCCACGCCCAATTTTTTCACTTTCCGCAATATTACCCGCCCAACGCGTTCACTACGTCCTGTGCTGGATGGCAGCCTGCAGTGGATGCTGATTTCCAGCATGTCACTGAACTATGTCTCATTGCTGAGTCCGGACGCGCTGACGCAGGTGTTGCGCACCTGGGATTTTCCAGCGCTGCATGACAAGCAGGCTGAACAGGCATCGCGTAAGCGACTGGCGGGGATCGAGCGTATTGAGACCGTGCCGGTTGATCGCCTGATACGCGGTATGCCGGTGCGCGGCCTGAAATCCCGCCTCTTTGTGCGTCAGTCGGCCTTTGGGGGCGAAGGCGATCTGTATCTCTTCGGCACCGTGCTTGCACATTTTCTCTCCCTCTATGCCAGCGTGAACGCGTTTCATTTGCTGGAGGTGTACAACCTTGACAACAAGGAGTGTTACCGATGGCCGGTACAGGCAGGTCAGCACTCGATGATGTGATTGCCCGTGGGGAGATTGCACAGTTTTCTTTCTTCCCGCTGGTTGAAT
>NZ_QFXN01000181.1:0-403 GCF_003144775.1 Enterobacter sp. CGMCC 5087
CCATTTGCTGGAAAACGTCGATCCCGAATCTGACCAGGATATTCACCCTGAACAGGAGCGTGTGCGCTTTACTGCCACGGCTTCGCTGGGCTTTCATCCCGGCGACATTGTCAGCTTAAGCCAGGACGACAGTGGGTTGCGCCATCTTGAAGTGGCCTTTCTGGGTCTGCATGGCAGCCAGTCTCCGATGCCCGGCTATTACCTTGACGAACTGGCCTGGGAGTACGCGTGGCAGGAATCGCGTCTCGGGCTGTTTCTGGATTTTTTCCATCATCGCCTGCTGACCCTTCTTCACCGGATATGGCGTAAGTATCGCTACCATGTCCGTTTTCAGGACGACGGACGGGACGGGTTCTCCCGTCAGATGTTTGCGCTGGTGGGCCTCGGTAATGAAGCCGTACGC
>NZ_QFXN01000182.1:0-1392 GCF_003144775.1 Enterobacter sp. CGMCC 5087
AATGCTCTCTTATGCAGGGATGCTGGCGAGCCCCAGCCGTTCACCTGAAGTCATCTCTGGTCTGGTTATGCACTGTTTCGATCTTGAGAATGTGGAAGTTGAGGACTGGCAGATGCGCAAAGTGGCGGTCTGCGAAGAACAGCAAAACCGCCTCGGGCAGGCCAACATGGCACTTGGGCATGATTTCATTTCTGGTGCACGGGTCAATGACTGTGCCGGGAAATTCATATTAAAAATCAATAACCTTTCATTTCGTGATTTTCTCCGTTTTCTGCCGGATGGCGATCAGCATCAGCCGTTGGTGCGCTTTATGTCATTCATTCTGCGCGACCAGCTGGCTTGGGATCTGAGCCTCGGTTTTGGCTATCAGCAGGCAAACGGAATGCGTCTCGACAATCATCAGGGCGCTAGCCTGGGCTGGAGCAGTTTTCTGGGGACGCCGCCTGAGAGGGCCCGCGTCATGATATGCGTGCAGGAGTAGGCATGAACAACAGTACACAACAGCTTTCATTATTGGTCATTAACAGCGCGCAGCTGGAGGGCGACTCTCAGGTTCAGCACCATTTCGGGCCGGAAGGGGGGACACTTGGCGCATCGGATCAGGATAACTGGCAGCTTCGGGAAAGTATTGGCTCGGTTCTGCCGGGGCATGCACGCATTGACGTTATTGACGGGCATTTTTGTCTGCACGACCAGAGCGGACAAACATTCATAAATGGTTCGGGGTCACCGGTGGGCGGAGACCGGCACGTCAGGCTGAGTCCGGGAGATGAACTGACCGTGGGGCCGTTTCAGATCCGGGTGTCCCTGGGGCAGAGACATCACGATCCTGCGCTGGATGAACTGATGGATAACCGACCACAGCGGGATATGGATGCATGGCTTGAAGATACTCAGCACGACGCCGGAACGACGCATACGGTAACAAAGGCGCCTCGACAGGATGATCCTCTTGGGGCGCTGCAACAGGATAGCCACAGCGTGTCATCGCTGGTGACAGGGAGTATGCCTCAGCCTGCATTCTCAGAACAGACGGGCGAGTTTTCTGGAGGAAAAGAGACAGTGAATCAGTCATTTATTGAACTACCGGGTGTGGGACGTACCGGCCTTACACATGACGAGAGCATGGTGGCCGCGCTGGAAATCGTGATGTCCGGCATGGGGGGAAACCTTGCGGCGACAGAATCTTCTACCGCCGCAGAGATGTTGTTCGATATGGGCAGAACCCTGCGTGCGCTGGTGGAAGGGTTGCTGGCGCTTCAGGCTGAACAGGGGGCGCTTGCCGACAAACTGCTGCGCCCGATTGAAGATAACCCTCTGCGCCTGGGGCTTGATTATCACGACACCCTCTCGCTGCTCTTTGCCGAAGGGCAAAGCCCGGTGCATCTGTCG
>NZ_QFXN01000183.1:0-840 GCF_003144775.1 Enterobacter sp. CGMCC 5087
TCCGGCCGCCGTGAAAGAACTCCTCAGTAATATCCGCCTGCAGCATACGGCCAGCCAGAAGGCGACCAGTGTTGCGCTGCATAGCGTTCTTCAGGCTTTTTCGCCGGAGGGGCTGCTGGCCCGTTTCGCTCATTACCGCCGCGGTGGACAGGGGGAGAGTGCAGGATGGGAGTGGGAGATGTATCAGCATTATTTCCGGGAACTGACCTCATCACGCCAGCAGGGATTTGAAAAACTGTTCCGCCAGGTATACGCCCAGGCGTATGACCGCGCGGTGCGGGATGGGCTGGAGTCGCTGTGATGCGAAATGTTGTCCTGATGTTGCTGTTCACACTATCCCTGGCGGGATGTACCACCATGGGCAAGATGGCGAAGGTTGCAGCCAATCCTGATATCCAGGTCGGTAGTCACGACGATCAGCCTTCCACTGTCTCCTTCAGTCTGGTCGGGGAGCAGGACATGAACCCCAATGAGAGCGGTGATGCGTCACCCGTTGAATTTCAGATTGTCATGCTGGCGGAAGATTCCCGGTTACTTGCCAGTGATTACGATCAGATAACCACTGACCTGCCCAAGGCACTGGCGAAAAACTATCTCGACCACCAGGACTACACCCTGCTACCGGGGCAGTTTAAGTACCTCCCTGCTGCTGAACTGGATAAAAAGACGCGCTATATCGGTGTCGTTGCCCGCTATGCCGATCCGGACAGTACCGAGTGGCGCAAGGTGATCCCGGTGAAAAGTACGGGACGGCATTACCAGGTGCTGGTGCACCTGCGTATGAATGAAGTGGACTTACAACAGCAAACAGAAGAATAACCATGTCGATTCGTAACCGCG
>NZ_QFXN01000157.1:0-505 GCF_003144775.1 Enterobacter sp. CGMCC 5087
TGGCTGGTGTTCTTCCCCAAAGCGGTACGTCAGGGCGGCGTTCGCCAGGGCGTGTTGTGCGGGTGGTGGTAACGGCAGCGACTGCATGGCATCACGCTTTTCTTCCACCCGATCAAAGACGCCAAGTACTTCGTAAGCGCCTTCAATTACTTTCTCAACAATATCGCCACGGTGCGGAACTCTGATTTCGCCAAACGACTGTCCGCAGACGAGCGAATTCGTGCACACGCTTCGGAAAATGCCCGGCAATAGCTGAAAACTCGACGCCCCATCGTGGCTGTTTAAAATAATGATTTCAGGTACATGCTGACCATTTATCTGACCCGCCCGGCGTAAGCGCAGCAGATGTTTGGTATGTTCCCGACGTTCAGGGTCACGGACGCGTGACTGACAGGCGAAGAAGGGTTCGAAACCTTCGCGCTGCAGGTTATCCAGCAGGGTAATAGTCGGTATATAGCTGTAACGGTCTGAGCGTGATGTGTGTTTGTCTTCACTGAAGACGCTG
>NZ_QFXN01000184.1:0-3616 GCF_003144775.1 Enterobacter sp. CGMCC 5087
CATTAAGCCCCAGCATTTTCAGCAGCAACAGCGCCATGTGGACTATTTGCTGCAGGCGCGCCTGAGTGCCATCAGCGATTATTTCAGTGGTTTGCAGTCCCTGGACATCAATGAAGAGTACCTGAATTTTGGGCGTATCGCGCTGGTAGGGGCGAGGGGTGTGATGCCCGATGGCACGGTTTTCAATATTCCCGGTGATGATGCGCTGCCGCCGCCTCTGGAAATTACGGATGATTCGGTGACGGGGCAGAAGGTTTATCTGGCTATTCCGCTGGCGGTCAGCGGGGTGAATGAGGTGCGTCAGCCGGAGCAATCTGTTGCCACCCGCCTGGAAGCGCACCGCTATGAGGTGCGCGATCTTCACAGCGATGGCGGGGATATTACCGCACTTGATCTCGGGCGGGTGAGTCCCCGTCTGATGCTGGAGCGTGACGATCGCAGCGCCTGGGCCACCCTGGCCGTCGCCCGTATTCAGGAGCGGCGTCCGGATGGCGGCCTGGTGCTGGAATCGGCGTTTATGCCCTGCAGTTCGTCGGTATCGGCGATCCCGGTGCTTAAACGTTTTCTGGGCGAATCCGTAGGACTGGTGGCTGAACGTGCCCGGACGCTGGCGCAGCGTATTGCCGCGCCCGGGCAGCAGGGTGTCGCCGATGTCGCCGAGTTCATGATGCTGCAGTTGCTGAACCGCATGCAGCCCCGGCTTTCCCATCTTGCGCGCCTGGGCACGCTGCACCCGGAGCGTCTGTACGAAACGCTGGTGGCGTTCTGCGGTGAACTGATGACCTTTACGGACGGATCCCGTCTGCCGCCTGAGTTTCCGGCCTATCGTCATGACGATCCCCGACAGGGTTTTGAACCGATCATGCACGCCCTGCGTCAGGCACTCAGTACGGTACTGTCGCCGCGCGCTGTTTCCCTGCAGCTGAGTAAACAGGCATATGGCGTTCATCTTGCTGTCATTGCTGAAAGTGAACTGCTGCAGAGTGCGATGTTCGTCCTGGCCGTACGCGCCAGAATGCCGCAGGAACAACTGCGTAAACAGCTGCTACAGCAGGTCAAGGTCGCGTCAGGTGAGAAGATTCGTGAGCTTATCAGCCTGCAGCTCCCCGGCGTGCCGCTTCAGCCTCTGCCGGTGGCTCCGCGTCAGTTGCCTTACCACGCGGGCTACAGCTACTTCCAGCTTGACAGGCAAAGTCCGGCCTGGTCAGTACTGATGACCGGAAACACGCTGGCGTTCCATATTGCCGGTGAGTTTCCTGAACTTGACATGCAGCTCTGGGCTATTCGCAGCCAGTAACAGGGAGAGTTAACGATGGCAACTGATGCAATGTACCACGACGGCCTGAAAGGGCTGCTCCATGAGGATGCGGGCCTGACGGACAGCGATCCTGATTATGCTTTCAGGATGCGGGGTAACAGCCTGAATCCGATCGTTGACGCGGTCACCCCGCTGTTCGGCATGGTTGCCCGCGTGCGCACGCTGAGCCGCCATAACGATGTGGCAGGTCTGTATCAGACTGTGTCAACGGAAATCCGTGCGATTGAGCAGGAACTGCGGGGGCTCGACTATGAGAATGGCGTGATCCTGTCGTTTCGCTATGTGCTGTGCTCCTTTATTGACGAAGCGGTGATGGCCCATGAATGGGGTCACCAGAGCGTGTGGGCGGAGAACTCCCTGCTGTCTCAGTTTCATGGTGAAACCTGGGGCGGTGAAAAGGTGTTTTCTGTTCTTGATAAGCTGCGGGACGATCCCGTGCGTTATCGCGATGTGCTGGAATTTATTCTGCTGTGTCTGCTGATGGGGTTTCAGGGGCGTTATCGTCTCCTGCCGGACGGCAAAAAAATGCTACAGGAGATAAGCCAGTCCCTTCAGCATCAACTGAACCCGGAACCTGTCACTCAGCCGCCAGTGTTACATCTTGATTTTGGCCAACAGGCGGCCCCGTATCGTCTGTCCCGCCAGGTGTCACTGCGCACTGTCGCGGGCAGCGCCTGCCTGCTGATGGCTGGCGTTTTTCTACTTTTTCACCATCTGCTCAGCAATCAGACGCAGGATGTCCTGCGTCAGTTGAGTGAACTCTTAAAGTGAGGGCGTTAACCCATGATCCGCATTGATCTGCACATTCTTGTTGAACGTCTTCATCCGGTTTGCCGCCATATGCTGGAAGAGGCGGCGGCTTTGTGCGTCAGCCAGCAGGGTGCTGAAATTCGTGTTGAGCACCTACTGCTGAAAGCGCTGGAGACGCCGTTAAGCGATATCCGCCTCATCCTGGATCATGCCGGTATCGCCCATGAAGAAGTGCGTGATCTTCTGGACGTGACAGGCATAGATAAATCCCTGGCACCGGGCTATCCGGCGTTTTCACCTCTGTTGGTGGAATTACTGCAGGATGGCTGGATGCTGGCTTCGGCACAGATGAGTCATCTGCAGTTGCGCAGTGGTGTGGTACTGCTGGCACTGCTGATGACACCGGGACGCTATGTATTACCTGCCGTTTCCCGCTTGCTGTCGGGCATTAACCGGGAACGACTGGCGCAGGATTTTGATGGCTGGGTGAAGGGCTCGGCGGAAGGTGAGGGGAACACTTCAGCGGGGAATACGCTTGCCTCCCCCTCTGCTACGGGGGAGCTGTTGGCCCGTTTTACGCATAACCTGACCCAGGACGCCCGCGACGGGAGGCTCGACCCGGTGCTGTGTCGGGATGATGAAATTGACCTGATGATCGATATCCTTTCACGACGTCGTAAAAATAATCCGATTATCGTCGGTGAGGCGGGCGTGGGTAAAAGCGCGCTCACCGAAGGACTTGCCTTGCGCATCGTTGCCGGTCAGGTACCGGACAAGCTCCGGGACGTGGAGCTGCTGTCTCTGGATTTAGGGGCCATGCAGGCAGGTGCCGCCGTGAAAGGGGAGTTTGAGAAGCGATTTAAGGGGGTGATGCAGGAGGTGAAGGTTTCACCGCGTCCCGTCATCCTGTTTATTGATGAAGCCCATACGCTGATTGGTGCCGGAAATCAGGCGGGTGGGCTGGATGTCTCGAACCTGATCAAGCCCGCGCTGGCACGCGGTGAGCTGCGCACGATTGCTGCCACCACCTGGAGTGAATACAAGAAATACGTTGAAAAAGATGCGGCGCTCTCGCGTCGCTTTCAGTTAGTGAACGTCGGTGAGCCGGATGTGGAGCAGGCGACGGTTATTCTGCGCGGACTGCGTAGCGTCTATGAGAAAGCACACGGGGTCCTGATTGATGAGGAGGCCCTGCAGGCGGCAGCGTCTCTGTCGGCGCGCTACATCTCAGGTCGGCAGTTGCCGGATAAAGCCATTGATGTGCTGGATACGGCCTGCGCCAGAGTGGCGATTAACCTGACCACGCCTCCCCGCGAAGTCAGCCATCTGCAGACCCGTCTTGAACAGCGTGGGCTGGAAATTGTCCAGCTCGAGCGCCAGTCGCGCATTGGTCTTGGCGATCATCAGGCCCGGCTCAGTGAGCTTTGTGCTGAGGAACAGACAGAACGTGCAAAGCTGATAAAGGAAGAAGAGAACTGGCAGGCGCAGCTCAGGCTGGTGCAGGCGATCGTCGCACTGCGCGCGCAACTGCTGGCGACAGAGAGTGAA
>NZ_QFXN01000185.1:0-349 GCF_003144775.1 Enterobacter sp. CGMCC 5087
CGATGATGAACCGATGGCCGCACTGCGCGAGCTCGAGCAGGAGCTTGACACGCTACAGGCATCATCGGTGCGGGTGTCAGCGCATGTGGATGCCCGGCAGGTGGCTTCGGTTGTGGCAGAGTGGACGGGCGTGCCTGTCAACCGTATTTCGCAAAGCGAACTGGACGTGGTGATGAACCTGCCAGCGTATCTTTGCGACAGTATTCGGGGCCAGTCGCTTGCCATTGAACATCTGCACCGGCATCTGCTGACGGCACGTGCTGACCTTCGTCGTACCGGGCGTCCGCTGGGCGCATTTTTGCTGGTGGGCCCCAGCGGGGTCGGGAAAACCGAAACCGTGGTGCAGATT
>NZ_QFXN01000186.1:0-4279 GCF_003144775.1 Enterobacter sp. CGMCC 5087
TGGGCGTAATTACCTCACCACCATCAACATGTCCGAGTATCAGGAAAAACATACCGTCTCACGACTGATTGGCTCTCCGCCGGGGTATGTTGGTTTTGGGGAAGGCGGTGTGCTGACCGAGGCTATTCGGCGTAAACCGTACTCGGTGGTGCTGCTCGATGAGGTGGAAAAAGCCCACCCGGATGTGCTGAACCTGTTCTACCAGGCCTTCGATAAAGGTGAAATGGCCGACGGTGAAGGGCGGCTGATTGACTGTAAAAACGTGGTGTTCTTTTTGACCTCTAACCTGGGATATCAGGCAATCGTGGAGCACGCCGGGGAGCCGCAGGCACTTTACGACGCGCTCTATCCGGAACTGGCGGTCTTTTTCCGGCCGGCTTTGCTGGCCCGTATGGAGGTTATCCCTTATCTGCCGCTGTCGTCCGACACGCTGCGTACCATTGTGCAGGGCAAACTGACTCATCTCAGCTCGCTGCTGGCGCAGCGTTTTGGCGCGAGCGTTGAGACCGACGATGCGGTGACTGATGAGATTTTGCGTCGGGCGACCCGCAGCGAGAATGGTGCCCGTATGCTGGAATCCATCATTGACGGAGCGTTGTTGCCGTCGTTGTCGCTGAAATTGCTGCAGAAGACATCAGCGGCTGAACCGGTATCCCGGATCCGTATTGGTGTCGAAGCCGGTGAGTTTGTGTCAGTGGTGGAAGGGTGAACATGCTACAGGTGCTGCAGTTTGCAGAATCCCTGATCCAGCCGGACAATGATGCCGCGCTGGTCGACTGGCTGCTCGCGACCCTCCGTGAACGCTTGCAGCCTCTGGGCATTATCCTGGGACTGTGCGACTACAGTGGACGTTTACTGGAGTGTTCCGGACAGCATCCCGGAGGGGCATTTCGTCTGGAGTTGCCGGTGGATGACTTCGGCCATCCGCTGGCCGGTGTGGTACATGACAACGCCCCGCATCTCTGGGAAACCCTGAACGGGGGGGCGCGGACAGAGCACGCGGGTTTTCGTGAACTGCTGATGACCATGCATACCACCACTGGTCTGCTGGCACTGCCTGTCTGCGATGAAACGCAAAAAATTACCGGGGTGCTCGGATTCTTTGATGAGTCGGATGCCCTTCAGCGGTGGTCTGACAGCGAGTTACCCGGACATATTCTCCGGTTGTTTACCCTCCAGCGCAGCCGGTTGCATCAGATGCAGCATAATCAGAAAGAAAGCCAGTGTCTGCGCGATTCACTGCGCAGGGTGACGTCTGAGCAGTCGCAGCACGACAGGCTGACGCATCTGCTGGAAAGCCGTCTGGTCGGCCAGTCGGCTGTGATACAGCAGCTTCGGGAGCGCATCCGGCATGCGGCGGCACATTCCCTGTCGGTGCTGGTTGAAGGTGAAACGGGTTCCGGAAAAGAGGTAGTGGCGCAGCTGGTGCATGAATGCTCCTCCCGTGCCGGGCAGCCGCTGGTCGCGCTGAACTGTGCGGCAGTCCCCGAAAACCTGATTGAAAGTGAACTTTTCGGCTGGCAGAAAGGCGCGTTTACCGGCGCTAACAGCCATAAAGAGGGGCTGATTGCACGGGCGAATGGCGGCACGCTGTTTCTCGATGAGGTGGGCGATATGCCCCTTGTCATGCAGGCCAAACTGTTACGCGTGCTTGAAACCCGTCAGTACCGCCCGTTGGGTGGTGATAAGGAGCAGTATTCCGATTTTCGGGTGGTTGCTGCCACGCATTACTCGCTCAGGCAGCGCGTTACCGACGGGCATTTTCGGCAGGATCTGTACCATCGTCTTTGCCAGTGCGAGATCCTCGTTCCGTCCCTGCGTGAGCGTCCTGAAGATATTCCGCTCTTGTGCCGCCATTTTATTGCGACTTTCAGCCAGCGCGACGATAAACATCCTGGTGACATCAGCCTGACGTCGCTCAGGCAACTGCTTGGCTATTCGTTTCCGGGCAATATCCGTGAGTTGCGTAACATGACAGAGGTCGCCTGCGCACATGCCGCGGACGGTCAGATGATTGACGTACAGGAACCACTTTCGGCGCCATCTGATATTCGTTCACAGGCGAAAGCATATGAACCTGATGATTACCCACATGTCCGGGATTTACGTGAAGCCGTTCAGACCTTTGAGTCGGGTGTTATTCGCTCACGTCTGGCGTTTTTTAGCGGGGATCGTCAGCGCGTGGCTGAGAGCCTGAATATTCCGCGCCGGACGCTTGATCATAAGTGTCAGAAGCTGGAGAAGGCATGATGGGGATGCTGACGTTATTGCCACTACTCGCCGCGCTGACGGGGAAGTCGGTTGCCCCAGGTGGTCTGGACAAGTGCCAGTCGGAACAGGATCCCACGTTGCGGCTCGCCTGTTATGACGCCCTGGCGCGTTTTCATCATTCCCCGGCACAACAGCAGGTCCGTGATAGCGGATTTCAGTTGACGACCGATCCTGTAAAGGGCGATGGCGTAGTGATCCGCACGATCCCGTCCGCCGGGGTAATCATAGTGTCCTGCCAGAGTGGGATCACCCGACTCAGCGTGCGACCTGCCATGCCCTGGCAGGGGGATACGGTGATGGCGGATGTTGACGGTGAACCGGCTTCCGGTAACTGGTTTGTGCGTGACCAGGGGCAACTGCTGGAGTTTGCCCGGGGTCTGCCTGCCATTGACGAACTGCGTCACTGGTTCGGGCATCAGGCACTGACGCTCTCGAATGCTCACGGCCAGTCCATCCGTCTGCCGCTGGACGGGCTGGAAAGTGCCATCAGGCCGTTGCGTCAGCAGTGTCGCTGGGGAGGCGCGTCATGACACTCCGGCATCCCTGGAGCCAGCGCCTGCTGGCAGTGTTGTCTGATGAGCTGACGGTAAGCGCGGTGAGCGCAGACGATCCGCTGTGGGAAAAAACAGAGACCGAACTGGTGAAACTGGGTTCGCTTGCTCACAGTGAGGTCAATCTGGATGCTGTGGCGCTTGACTGCCTGACGCTGCTGGAAACCCGTACCAAGGATATGCGCGTACTGGTGCAACTGGTGCGCTGTCTTCAGCATCCGGCGACCACCGCGTCATGGTCTGCTGCACTGATCCTGATGAATGACTGGCTGTCGGCCTGGTGGACGCGGGCATGGCCGATCAGTCAGGCACAAAAGCTGCGCCTGATGGTCCAGATGGTTCGCCGTTTTGAGGGGGCACAGGCACGCCTGTGTGAGCGGGCAACGGGGAGCGAACTCGAAGAGGTGATGGTGCTGGTTCAGACGCTGGCACGGACCTGGGGAGCGCTGATGCCAGAACAGGGAGGCCTGTTTGACGAATTGGTCAGTACCCTGCAGCGCGCCGCGCGCCACTTACAGGCGCAGAACCCGGTCAGTGCAGAGCGTCTCTCTTCCCCTGCATCATCGACAACAGCAGCATCACCAGAGCCTGTTATTCGCAATGATCGCCTCACCCTGAACATCGACGATGCCGATGAACGGGCATGGCAGCAGACGCTGCTGAAGGTGGCAGACCGCCTGACTGAACACCAACCGGGTGAGGCGGTGGGATATCGTCTTCGCCGTTATGCCATCTGGCACACCATTACGTCCCCGCCTGTTGTCAGCAGAGGAAACCGTACGCCGCTGGCGGCGGTGTCATCTGATCGGGTAAGTGAATATGAATCTGCACTTGCCTGCGCTGATATCCCCCTGTGGCGCCAGACAGAAACGAGCCTCTCCCTTTCACCTTACTGGTTTGATGGTCACTGGCTGTCGGCGCAGATGGCGACAGTGCAGGGATTTGCTGGAGTCGCGCATGCCATCAGGGACGAACTTCTGCATGTATTACATCGCCTGCCCGCGCTGAGAACGCTGACGTTCAGTGATGACACCCCTTTTTTATCGTCGCGTTGTGAACAGTGGTTGCGGACAGCAGAGACGGAACGGGGGGAGGCCTGTGGTGATGTGAACACAGCGATTGGTGCCTGCCGCGAAGAGCAGGGGCTGAATGCGGCGCTGGCCCTGCTGGAAGACAATATCAGGTCGCAAAGTGAGCCCCGCGAAGCCTTTTATGCCGGACTGATGCTGGCGGAGCTGCTGGATACTGAGGGATTAACGAATCTGGCTGAGATGCATTACCGACAGCTCTGGCAGCAGGCACAACGGTTGTCTCTGGAACAATGGGAACCAGGGCTGGTGGAACGTCTGGAGCGTGCCGTCCGGGCGCGTCATTAACAGGAATGACTGGGTATAACGGAAATTATGCTGAAACACATTATCGTTTTTTTGCGCCAGGGGCTGCAGAAAGTCACCTTC
>NZ_QFXN01000187.1:0-543 GCF_003144775.1 Enterobacter sp. CGMCC 5087
CTTGCGGCGGTGCTCTGGGTCATCATCCTGGTGGCTGTCTGGTGGGGCGGACCCCTGTTCACGTTTCATGACGTGAAACCCTTTGCTTCTCTCTTGTCACGGGGATTATTTGCGCTGGGATGGCTGTGGCTTGCCTGTATTGTCATGCTGTGGCGGGTATGGCGCAATATGCACAATGCCCGGCAGGAACAACGATTACAGGAGAGCCGGCAAAAAGATCCGCTTCAGGCGTTTGTTGATGGTCAGCAACGTTTCCTGGACGGCTGGGCGCAGGCACTGAAGGCACTGCCGGGCCAGGGTTCCGTGTACGGTAAACCCTGGTACATGATGATCGGTCTTCCGGGCAGCGGTAAAAGCAGCCTGCTTCACCGTGCCTGCCCGCCGAATAAACTCCATGCGCGCCTGCACAATGAATTGCGCTCCCTGAAGGAAGGACAGAAGGTAGATTGCTGGCTGGGGGAAGGGGCGGTCATTGTCGATCCTTACGGTGATCTGTTACTCCAGACAGGCGGGGAAACGGAAAACAAGGATGAGCAGCATTCC
>NZ_QFXN01000188.1:0-561 GCF_003144775.1 Enterobacter sp. CGMCC 5087
CGCCAGCCGCTTAATGGTCTTATCCTGACGCTTGATCTCGGGGAGCTCGCGAGGATGGGGGCATCTGCCCGTCATGCCAGCGCCCAGGTCCTGCGTACCCGGTTGATGGACATTGCCGATGAACTGCATACGCGGCTGCCGGTGTATGTGGTCCTCACGCATATCGATATGTTGCACGGTGCCGGGGATTTTTTCCGCCAGCTTGATGCGCAGACCCGTCAGTCGTTGCTTGGCGTGAGCTTTAGCCCTGACACGGGGGAGACAAACTCATGGTCCGGCGAACTGGAGACATTCTGGGATCTCTGGCTCAGCCAGCTTAACACGGCGCTCAGTGCCACTATGCTGGAACCCCCGGCGCAAACGCCTCCGGCAGATGCGTTTTTGTTTATACGCCAGCTTGCGGGACTGAAATCGTTCCTGCAGACGATGCTGTCGGACGTACTGGCAGGGGAGGAAATGGCTGGTTTCCCGGTGCGGGGAATTTACCTGAGCTCGGTATACCAGCAGGGTGTGCCTTTTGATGGCTTCTCCCGGGCGACGGCCCGGCGTTATCGTCTGACG
>NZ_QFXN01000189.1:0-823 GCF_003144775.1 Enterobacter sp. CGMCC 5087
ATATCCGGCCGCACGGGGCGAGTCCAGCGTCTGGTTTGTACGTCAGCTGTTTATGGATGTGGTGTTTCCCCAGGCACATCTTGCCGGAGAAAGCCGTTTACACCAGCTGTATCGCCGTCGCCGGATGTCCATCGGTACCGGCCTCATGGTGCTGACGGCTTCTCTTTTCAGCCTGGGCTGGTACCACTATTACCAGACTAACCGGGATGCGGGGCGTCAGGTTCTGCGGTCTGCCCGGCAGTTTATCCATGCGCGTGAAACCGTCGGACAGCAGGCCTTTGGCACGGCGCTGTTGCCCCGGCTGAACCTTATCCGCGAAGCCGCCCTCTCTTACGGTGATTATCGCAGCAAAAATCTCCTGTTTGCCGATATGGGGCTGTATCAGGGAGGGCGTATCGGTCCGTATGTGGAAACGTCTTATCTGGCGTTACTGCAGCAGCAGTTTCTGCCGGCGGTGCTGGCGGGGCTGTCGCAGGACCTGCTGCAGGCACCTGCGGCCAGCGAAGAAAAAATGTCGGTACTGCGCGTCATGCGGATGACGGAAGATGCCTCGGGTCGCAGCATTCCGCTGGTGGAACAGTATATGGCGTGGCGCTGGCAAAAGGCGTTTCCGGAACAGGGGCAGGTCCAGCAACAGCTGATGCAGCATCTGGATTATGCTCTCAGGCACACCGACTGGCATAAAGCACGGGTACAACAGGATCCTGATGCCATTGCCGCCTGGAAGCCTTTTGCACAGCCTGTCGCTGACGCACAGCAGGAGCTGAGCCGTCTGCCGTTATATCAGCGGGTGTATCAGGGGCTGATGGTGCGGGCCACCGCG
>NZ_QFXN01000190.1:0-5663 GCF_003144775.1 Enterobacter sp. CGMCC 5087
GCCGGATTTGCGGGTACAGGATGAAACCGGGCAAAGTTTTGACAGCGTGTTTGTGCTGCGTGATGCGCATGCCGGCACGATACCACGCCTGTTCACCTGGTCCGGCTACAGCGATTTTTTCCGGGGTCAGAATAACACGTTGTTTGATCTGACAGGGCTGGATGCGTGGGTGCTGGGGCTACATGAGCAGGTGCAGCTCAGCGAGGCCGATCGCAGTGAAATTCAGCGTCAGGTGAGCGATCGCTACATCAGCGACTATACCGGTCACTGGCAGAAACTGTTATCCGCGCTGGATATTCAGCCCTTTGATTCACCGGAGCAGGCGCTGTCGGTACTGAATACCATTACCGGCGATGAACAGCCTTTCCGGCATATAGTCTCCCTGTTGAGCGATAACACCGCCGTCCGTCCACTGACCGGAAAAGGGGAAGCACAACAGCGTGACACCCTCAGCCGGATAGCGCGTCCGTTTACCCAACTGGACGACACCCTGAAAGGCCATGGGGATAATGCGCCACTTATCCAGGGCGTAAACCAGCAACTCATCGCCCTGGCGCAGTGGCTGGAGCAGATAAACAGTGCCGGCGATCCGGGTGCCGCTGCCTTTAAGGCCCTGCAGTTACGCCAGAGCGATCCGTATAAGGATCCGGCTTTCAGCCTGCAACAGTATGCGCGGGGGTTGCCTGCGCCACTGGATCGCTGGGTCAGCCAGATTGCGACACAGGTCGCTGATGTGACGACGTCGCTTGCCATGTCATCCCTGAACCAGGCATGGAGTGAGCAGGTGCTGACGCCGTTTAACGACACCCTGGCCGATCGCTATCCCTTCAACCCGACCTCTTCGCAGGATGCGTCCCTGTCTGAAGTGACCCGTTTCTTTGCCCCCGGCGGCACGCTTGATGGCTTTTATCAGTCCAGCCTCAAGCCGCTGCTGGACAGCGGCGTGCTGAAGCAGGATGCCGGTAACGGTCATCTGCGGACGCTGGTGAGCCAGCTTGACCAGGCGCAGCGGATCCGGGAGGCCCTGTTTAATACTCAGGGACAGCCGGAAGTGCACTTTGTGGTGGAGCCGGTTGAACTGACCGCCAGTAAACGCCGTAGCGTGCTGAACCTTGACGGCCAGCTGGTGGAGTACAGCCACGGACGACGTCAGAAAGTGCCGCTGGTCTGGCCGAACGCCCTGCGTGACGGGGCGGAGAGCAAACTGACGCTGATACCGGATGACGGAGCCCGCTCACCGCGAAGCCTGGGCTTTACCGGCCCCTGGGCGATGTTCCGCCTGCTGGATGCCGGCAACCGGACGCAGGTGAGCCGGGGGTCATTTGATGTGCGTTTTGGCGTGGATGACGGAGCCATGACCTGGCGGGTCTACAGTGATGCAGATCACAGTCCGTTTGCGACGGGACTGTTCAGCCAGTTCCGTTTACCGGAAACGCTTTATTAACGGGGCCGGCTGTGCCTCAGACGACGGGAAGAACCGGATGCATGATACTCAACAGGCGCTGAGCGTGGGGCGCGATCCCCGCGTGTTGCCGGAATACGAAAGACTGCGTACTGAAATCAATAAACTCAGCCACGCGTCACGCCCGGAAGTGGACTGGGCGCTGGTGCACGAGATGGCACAGGCTATTTTTGAAAAGCAGGGTGTGGATCTGCAGACCGCTCTTTACTTTACGCTGGCCCGTGCCCGTCTGCATGGACTGAGCGGTTTTACCGAAGGCTGCGAGTTTCTGAGCACGCTGATCGTGACCCAGTGGGACAATGTCTGGCCGCCGGTCCATCAGTCCCGGGCCCGGGTGGAGATGCTCGACTGGTTTATCGCCCGTGTCAGTGACGTGGTACGTCAGTACCCGGTCGGGCATGACGATAAACGCCTGATTTACCGCTGTGAACGGGCACTGCAGCTTATTAGCGAGAAGCTGCATCATGCGGGGCTGTTCCGGGTGCCGCGAATCGAGAACCTGCTGCACTTTATTGAAGGGTATACCCGCCTGTTTGATGAGTCAGAAATCGTGATTGTATCGCCGGAGCAGGACGCGCTGAAAAAAGAGATGCAGGTGCCGCCGGTGGTGTATTTCCGGTCTGAAGAAGCGGACGGCAGTGTGAGTCCGGATCTGGCGCAGCTCCCGACCGGCAGCATCATTGTGGGCCGGGAAAAAGGGTCGCTGAAGCCGACGGTGCTGAAAATCAAGTCTTATAAGCCTCCGCGTCCGTCGTGGTTCTGGTTTGTCAGCGGAATGATGAGCTGCCTGCTGCCGGTACTGATGGTGGCCGGCTGGGTTCACTGGAGCACGCAGCAGTCCTCCCGGCAACACGATGCCACGGCGATGCTGGAAGCGAATGCGCTGACCTGGCCTGTGGCCCCGGATGCCGCCAAGCTGAGTGATGTCCGTCTGGCGCTGGGGGAACAGGCTCTGCGTGACATGGAGCCACAAATAAGCCGGGATTATCAGGCGCAGATGGCGCATGTGCAGCAGCTCTCGCCGCTGTGGGCCTATCAGTATGCCGACGGGCTGCGACGTTCCCTGCGTATGTTGTACCCACAGTCTCTGGCAGTCAGTGCGATGGACAGCCAGTGGCAGCAGATGCTGAACACACAGCGTGGGGTGACGCCACCGGTCTCCGGCTGGCCGGATGCCACCGCACGGGTGGATGCGCTGCTGGCAGAGCTGCAGAACCTGGAACGCCTGCACAAAACGGTCACCATCTCTTACCTCAAATCCTCGCTTTACGACATCCGTAAGGACATGGATCGCGATACGCCCTTTAGCGTACGACTTAACCGGCTGGAAGCCCTGCAGCGGGCAAACCAGACCGTCAGTCAGGCCGAGCTGGACGCCCTGCAGTCAACGCTCAAATCGTACAGCGTGCGGCTGTATCAGCTGCAGCCGGCACCGCGGGACTTGTGATGATGCCGCGTTTTTATCGCACATTATGCCTGATGGTGCTGGTCGTTACCGGGGGGCTGAGCGCCTGCAGCGCGCCGCTGTCGTCGCTTCCGGAAGCTGCGCTGGAGCAGAAAGCACAGGCCGGGGATGCACAGGCGCAGTACGTGCTGGCCGGAAAGCTGTCGGCCCGTGGGGAATACGCACGATCGCTGGCTTTGATGAAACAGGTGGCCAGTCAGTCGGCGGCCTCGGATGCGCCGCGCTCAACCCGGGCGGATGCGGCGCGTCAGGCCGGGGACGGGTACCACACCGGGCTGGGGGAGCCGCGTAACGACGCGCTTGCCCGTCAGTGGTGGACCCGGGCGTCGTCACTCGGTAATGCGCAGGCCAGTATGAACCTTGCCGGACACTGCCAGGCCGCACATGGCACATCGCCTGTTGCGGAGTGCATCAGTCAGTTTAAGACCGCGGCCCGTCAGGGCAATGCGCAGGCGCAGCTGATGCTGGCCCGCTGGTATCAGACGCAGCCTGAGGGTGAAAAAACGGCGCTGTCCTGGCTGCAAAAAGCAGCCGCGCAGAGGGAGCCTGCTGCCCTGGCGTTGATGGCCCACCGTCATGAAACCGGCAACGGTGTTGATAAGTCAGAGGATATCGCCCGCCGTGAGTACCGTCATTCTGCCGCTCTCGGCAACCCGCAGGCACAGCGCTGGCTGGCGGAGCACAGTGAAGGCACGGAAAGTCTGACGTGGTATCAGAAAGCGGCTGAAGGTGGCGATGTGGCCGCGCAACGCTGGCTGTCACAGACTTACCTGAGCGGTAATGGCGTGGCGCAAAACCAGACTGAAGGGATGCTCTGGCTTAAGCGTGCTGTCGATAAAGGCGATGCCCGCGCACAGTACCTTTACAGCCAGTACCAGAGCACTGATGAGATGCGGCTTCACTGGTTGACGCTGTCGGCGAAAGGCGGCGACCTTCAGGCCGCGCGTGCGCTTGCCGGGTGGTATGAAAAACAGGGCGATGAGGTGCACGCCAGAAGCGCCTGGCAGCAGCTGGCGGCGCGGGGCGATGCGGAAGGTCGCTATCACTACGGCGATATGCTGCGTCTTGGCCTTGGCGGACCACACGATTACACGCAGGCCTTCACGCAATACCGGCTCAGCGCGATGGCAGGAAACCGGATGGCGCAGTACCGGGCAGGTATGATGAGCCAGGACGGACTGGGGCTACCACGCAACCGGATCCAGGCTTATGCCTGGTACTCGCTGGCCGCAACGGAAAACGCCAAAGATGCGGTGGATGCACTGAATGCGCTGGAAGCCCTGCTTAAGCCCGATGAAATTAAAGCCGCACAGAAGCTGGCCCGGGAGTGGAGCCTGCGTATCGTTCAGGGTCAGAATGATACGACACCCTGAACGGATGTTGCGCCGGGCAGATGATGGTGGTGTGGTTGTTTTTTAATCAAATAAATGACGGCGGAATGATTTTTGTGTGTGATGTTTATCACAAAAATAATTGCAAAATCGAACGTAAAAGCACCGTGAAAAGTATGAATGCAAAATCTGCGCAACTTCTTGCTCAGGTTTCGGGATAAAACACTTTTTACGCAATAAACGCCGTGGATTAGAGATGTTTGCGCAACTTCTTGCTTGATTTTGCGCAAGATCTTGCGCGACCCCGTTTTTTACCCAAAGTCAGAAAAAACAAAATCATTTAAAAACAACAACATAAAAATGTGGCATGGATATTGCTATATATCTGGCGGAAGTTCACATCACGTTTAATTAAATGGAGAAATATAAATGCCAACACCGTGCTATATCAGCATTACCGGAGCTAAACAGGGTCACATCACAAAAGATGCATTTACTGCCGATTCTGTTGGCAACATTTTTGTTGAGGGTCATGAAGACGAAATGCTGGTACAGGAAGTTAAGCACATCATCACGGTTCCGACTGATCCACAGTCTGGACAGCCGTCCGGTCAGCGAGTTCATAAGCCGCTTAAATTTACCGTCGCACTGAACAAAGCCGTACCGTTGCTTTATAACGCGCTGGCTTCTGGTGAGTTGCTGGATGGGGTCGTGCTCAAATGGTATCGCACTTCCACAAAAGGTAAACAGGAGCATTTTTTCACGACAGCACTGACTGATGCCACTATCGTCGATATCAACCTGCAGATGCCGCATTGCCAGGATGCGGCGAAATCGGACTTCACCCAACTCGTCGAAGTTTCTCTGGCGTACCGGAAAATTGAATGGGAACACACCGTTGCTAACACTTCCGGCAGCGATGACTGGCGAGCGCCTATAGAAGCGTAAATGTCTGCTGATAATCCGGGTTTCGGCCCGGATTATTCAGTGCTGAGGTGTGACTCTGGTCAGACCTGAACACTGAAACAAGACATGGACCCCGAACGGTGAAAAGCCGGGCGTGCGGTAGCCATTGCCCTGAAAGAGGAGAGATGACGTGGCGGACGGTACGGGACTGCAGTTTACAGTCAGGATGGAGAAGTTATCTGCCAGCACGTTTGCGGTGGTGGAATTTGAGTTGAAGGAATCCCTGAATGCGCCGTTTGCGCTGAGCCTGAAACTGGCGAGCCCGCAGCCCGGGATTGATTTTGGCGACGTGCTGGACCAGCCGTGCGAGCTGATGGTCTGGTACAACGGCGAGCTGCAGCGGCGGGTCAGCGGTATCGTGAGTCATTTTGCGCAGGGGGATACGGGATTTCGCCGGACCCGTTACGAGGCCATTGTGCAACCTGCCCTGTGGCGTACC
>NZ_QFXN01000191.1:0-1228 GCF_003144775.1 Enterobacter sp. CGMCC 5087
TCGCACCAACTGCCGGATTTTCCAGGTGAAAAAGCCGCAGGACATCATCGGTGAACTCCTGGAGGAAGCGGGCATTCTGGACTACGCCTTCTCGCTGCGCCAGGACCATGTCGCCCGCGAGTACTGCGTGCAGTACCGGGAAAGCGATCTGGACTTTATCACCCGCCTGGCGGCGGAAGAGGGGATGTTCTTCTGGCATGAGTTTGAGGCGGGAAAACACCGGGTGGTGTTTGCCGACCATACCGGCGCGCTGGAGAAAAAAGACACCCCGGTGTTCTTCAGCCTGGCGAACCAGGGGCTGGAACAGGGGGCGTATATCCGCCAGTTCCGCTATGCCGAAGCGGTGCGAACGACAGCAGTGGAGCTGCGGGACTACAGCTTTAAAAATCCCGCCTACAACCAGTCGAATAAGAAGATCAGCAACGATCTGGCCCATCAGCGTGAGCCGTACGAGCACTACGACTATCCGGGGCGCTACAAGCAGGCTGAAAGCGGTAAAGCCTTCAGCGCGTACCGGCTGGATGCGTTAAGGGCTGATGCGGTGACCGGTAACGGCCTGTCAAACTGCGCAGAACTCCGCCCGGGGCTGCGGTTTATGCTGGAAGAGCATCAGAACGAGGCCTTTAACACGCAGTGGCAGGTGGTGTCCGTGAAGCATGAAGGCAAACAACCCCAGGCGCTGGAAGAGGAAGGCGGTGACAAGCCCACCACCTTTACCAATAAGTTTGATGTAATCAAAGGCGGGACTGTCTGGCGTGCGCTGATGCCGGAACGCCCGATGGTGGACGGCCCGCAGATAGCGACGGTGACGGGGCCGGCGACGGAAGAAATCTACTGCGATAAACACGGTCGCGTGAAGGTGAAATTTCCGTGGGATCGCTACGGTAACAGCGACGATCTGAGCTCCTGCTGGGTCCGCGTCAGTCAGGGCTGGGCGGGGGGCCGCTACGGCATGGTGGCACTCCCGCGCGTGGGCCATGAGGTGGTGGTGAGCTTTCTGGAAGGCGATCCGGATCAGCCGATCGTTACCGGGCGCACCTACCATGCAACCAACCTGGCACCTTATGTGCTGCCGCACAATAAAACCCGTACCGTTATCAGAACCGATACGCATCAGGGAACCGGGTTTAACGAACTGAGTTTTGAAGATGCCGCCACGCGCGAGCAGGTGTTTCTTCATGCCCAGAAAGACCATGACACCGTCATCAATAACAACCACCGGCAGAGC
>NZ_QFXN01000192.1:0-955 GCF_003144775.1 Enterobacter sp. CGMCC 5087
CAACGACCAGCATCTGAGCGTTGTGCAGGATAAGTTTGAACGTATCGAAAGGCACAGTCACCGTACCGTGGGTCAGGATGATTATGAGCTGATCCACCAGGATCATCATCAGTCCATTGGTCGCAATTTTATCCAGAGCATCACTCAGTCTTTTAAGCGTTTTATCGGCGGCGGTGAAGTGACCCGTATTGAAGGCAGTCGTCAGACCACGCTTACCGGCTCAGAAGAGGCCATCATTGGCGCTAACCAGCGCACGGTGGTGAATAGCGATCATTACCTCAAAGCCACTGATATCGTACTGGAAGCGGGGCAATCCTTCACCGTCAAAGGGCCGGGAGGGTTTATGAAGATAGATGACTCGGGCATTACCCTGCAGGGCAATCTTGTCAAAGTGAATGAAGGGGGAAGCCCGGGCGTCGGGACAGCCCCGGTCTCTGTTAAACCTGAATCACCGGCGGCGCCTTCGCTGCCGGATGCTCCATTACGCCCTTAAGGAGGCATTATGCCAGGCGCTGCACGACTGGGAGATACCGGACAAGGCCACGCGTGTTTTCCGGATACGCCCGTGATTGAAGGAAGTCCCGATATTCGTATCAACGGGGTGCCGGCTGCCCGTCAGGGCGATGCGGTGGCCCTCCATGGTTGCCCGTGCCCCAACACGCCGCATGGTATGCATTCGCGGGCGATTTCAGCGGGGTCATCAACGGTTCGTTTTAACGGGAAACCCGCCGCACGACTCGGTGATGCGATTGGCTGTGGCGGCATGATTGCCTCCGGCAGCAGTAACGTCATTATCGGTGATACGCCCTGGAAATCTCCGGTTCATGACTGTGCGAAGCAGGCTGTACTTGACCGGGCTCCATTGCTGGGGTTGTCGCCGGCGCTGACACCAGAACCCCTTCCGGATGTGAGAAAGCTTATCTCTCGCTGAAAGTCATTGATTAGACAAAAAAGG
>NZ_QFXN01000193.1:0-7951 GCF_003144775.1 Enterobacter sp. CGMCC 5087
AGTCCCGATGGAAACACGTTATCCGATAAGGCAGGCTAACGGCAAAGACTTTGACAGTCAGGAGGAAATACTGACTCTGCTGCGCCAGGAAAAACACGGGCGCTGGCTGTCGGGCTCTAATGACATGTGGCACGGCGGCATACATATCAGCCGCAATACGGCGCCCTGGTCGGTACTGACGCCGGATACCTGTGACGGTGCTGTACCGCTGCAGTGTATTGCCAGCGGGGAGCTGGTGGCCTGGCGCGTGTGCCTGGATTACGTTATGGGCAATCTCGGCGACAAACCGCTGCAGTACTCGCCGTCATTTTTGCTGGTGCGCTCGGTGCATAAACCGACAAAAGATTCGTCCACCTGGCTGTGTTTTTACACGCTGTATATGCACCTTGCGCCGCTCTCCAGTTACCCGAAATGGATGGTGTATCAGGTGACCCCAAAGGGCAACGGTCTTATCATGCGTCAGTACAGCGGCAGCGAGGTCCCGGGGCAGACAGCACCTCCTGAAGTCTCTCATAAAGCCCGTCTTCATAGTGGTGAGCAGGTGCTGATTGAACGGCAGGAAACGTTCCTGCTGCACAGCGGACAGGCAGAAGTGTTTGGCCTGGCGCAAAAAATGAAAGACGGTGCGCCGGTGGGAGATAAGTTCTGGACCTCTGCCCGTCCGGCCTTTGTGGAGCCGGTTGGTGAACAGTACGGTTATTTACCCGGATGGATGTCGGTAGCGCTGAAAACGGGGCAGTTTGATACCGTAGTGTGTCCTAAGGTGATGACGGCCATCAGGGCTGGTGATGCGATAGGATTTTTGGGTAAAGACGAGGTACCGGATGAGTTCTGCAATGTGACGGCCGACTGGTACTCGCACATCGAGGTACTGAGCAACGATGGCAGGATGCCGCTGTTTCTTAATAACCCGGCGCAGCTGCATACGGGTCGCCAGTTTTTGCTGGTTCCGGAGGGGAAACAGCTCTACCAGCGTGAGGAAAAAGGCAGCAGTCATATTTTTGAACCGGCGGGTCTGACGAACCGGGGGGATGCTACAGACATCATCCCGGCTGAATCAGCAACGTCAGCGACAGACAGTGCCAGCGTGGTGTATCTGCAAATCTGTCCCGGCACCTGGATACGTAAGGATGATGTGGAAACGGTGAGTCAGAACGACCTGACGAAACTGAAGTTTAAGGCCGTGGGGCAGGAGCCTGTCAGAAATCAGCTCCGCAGCCTGGAACAGCAATGGGTTATTGATGCTTTCCGTTGGCTGAGTAGTCAACTCTGGGGCGGACGCGACCTGGAGTCTGGGCAGTTGCAGGCGTATTACACCAGAATGGCGGATGAGCTGGAGAAAGGGAATACTCCGGAGAGTATACAGATCGAGAATCGGGGCTCTGTATCCGACATGTTACGGCACCGGAATCTGTACGTTGATTTTTTCCTGCGCAGGCTGGTGGTAAAGCACGAAAGCGAATGGCACGGCGGCAGTAAAAATCCAAAATGGAATGGTGTGCTTGCCACAATGACAGGTGATTCACTCGATTACGTCAAACAATGGCTGGATGCGCACGAATGGATGAGTCAGGTGCCTGAGTTCAGCAAGGATGAAGCGGTATGGCATTTTCATCCTGTGGAGTTTCTGGTAGCCATCAACACAGTTACCGTAAACTTAAAAATCGCTCGATTAAGAGCTTTTATGCGAATGATCCGAGTTGGTGAAGGTACGATTACAGACTCAGGATACAGAACTATGTTTGCTGGTGCTACATTTGAGAGTTTTGATGATCATCCTAATCAATTACATACTGCAAATGGTATCAGTTCAACAGCGGCTGGAGCGTACCAGTTCTTATATCGAACTTGGCGTTCACTAAAACTTAAACTGCAGCTAACAGATTTTTCACCTAAGAGTCAGGATCTTGCCTGTATTGAGTTGATTTATGAAGATCACTCATTGCAGCTCATTTTAGATGGGAAAATTAATGAAAGTATAAATTTATGTAAGAATACATGGGCAAGCTTACCCGGTTCTCCTCATGGACAACCAACTCAACGATTGAATAATGCTATATTGGAGTATAATAAATATCTTGAGGATGAAAAGAAAGGTAATACATCTTTACATGCAACTGAGCGTGAAATGCTAGATTTCATCATTGAGAATTACAAGGTGGACTTGTGAAAAAAATAGCTTTGATTTCTTTCCTTATGGTATCACAGGTTCATGCTGGGAGTGATTTCGAAATTTCATCGAAATGTGGAAGTGTTGATTATAAAATTTTATCAAATTGTAGGGTTAATAATTTAAAGCCAGGACAGGTTGAGGTTGATAATCCTGAGTGTACTATGCAATCTTTAGTTATTAACAATAAAAAAATAGACCTTGCTCAGTTTGGAGGGGTAATTGAAAGAGTAAATAAAAGTGGTGAAAAAGTAAGTATGATGCAGTATGTTTTTTATAGTGCATATTGCATCCAGGATAAAAAGTTGGTGCTTGCTTCATCTGGTGGATGCAATGCCTGTGGTGAAAAATTCGAAGCATTTAATTTAGATGGTATAAAAAGCTCAATACCATCCGGAACTTTAGGGAATGGAGTCGACATTTTACCTGATAAGCTTTTTATGCATTAATTTCTATGGTGTGAAAAATGAAGTTAAGAAATAAATATCCACTGCTAATTTCTCTAATATCTATTTTTGTTATAAATGTCTCCTCAGGTGGAGATGTCGCAGCAGGTGAGTTACCCAAAGGAAAAGACTATCCTGTGAAGCATGTATACAGAGGAAGAGTTGCTCCTCATGTTGATAGAAAAGATGATTTCACAAACACGTATAGAACCCGATTTAAAGAGGCACTACAAAATCCTGTGACATTTGCGGGGGAATATTCCCAGGCTGTATGGGGATGTGGAGGTTCTGGATGTCATGTTACTGCCTTAATTAATAAAAGAACAGGGAAAGCACTGTCACGTTCATTTCTGGTATATTACGAGGGGGATGATAGTCCTATTGGAGAGGATGTCCTCTACATGAATAAATATAGTCGCCTGTTAGTTACGTATGAAGTAGATGAAGAGACGCACAAACGATTTTATAATTACTATCTTCTGAATAACGATGTTCTTGATTTAATTGATAAAGTAAGCGATAACAGGCCGGTTAATACTCCTGAATAGAGAGTGATCTCGCTTTTACTGATTGGTCATTTCTTCACAATACTGATAGCTGGGTATGCGTTAAGAGGGAAGTAACACAATGATCCATCACTATGCCTGGATTTTATTCTGTTTTGGGAGATTTATCTGTGCCCCTTTCTCAGTCTTTTCTAATACACCACCAGACCACTCATGACCAATGGCTAAGTACCATTGGTCATGACGGTTGTTTTATTCTTGCTGAAGCGGCTATTAATGATTCTGTTCCATGGTTGGCTGAAAAGTTGTCCGGAAAGAATGAACTGGCGCGCCTGTACTGGAACAAAGTTGGGGCAACTCATGCATCCATTTCGCCATATATCATCCCGGTCAATCCGAATAACTGGGAACCGGTGAAAGAACACATCCTCACCCGTGATGGCTGGGGCATCGGTGTCCGGTTGTCCTGGAGGTATTGTTACCGGAGTGAAGAGATACAATTACAGGTGCTCTCACAGCATTTGCGCTCCTGGTTGCTGGTGACCACGCCTGAACAGGACGATGTGACATTACGTCTGGCGGACTGGCTGGTTATCAGGCCACTACTGGAGGCCAGTACTCATCCCGAAGCGTCAGCCCTGTTCGGCCCTGTTGCTGAATTCTGGCATCTTGCGCCCGATGGTTCGGCTGAAAGGCTGGAACTGACTCATCACACTGAACATCCCTCTAATATCACGCAGCCCCGAACACTCAGCCCACTGCAGTGGCAGGCCATTCTGACGCCTTCCCTGTTAAATACCCTGCAACGCTATATGGCCCACCTCCGGCAGCACCATCCCCGCTGGCACGATGCAGATAACAACGAACTTCAGCAGTTTACTGAGCAGCACTACCAGCAGGCTCTTGAATCTGGTTTTCGTCATGATCGCGACATTGTGCGCTATCTGGCGCTGGCGAGCGAACTTCATCCCGACTTTATCGGTGACGCCTGGGCGCAGGCCATCATGAGAGACGCTGAATATACCCCCGCAGGCAGCCGTATGGACCGTCTGTACAGTACAGCGGTTGAGATGATGGATAACGCGTAAAACGTAAAACAAGGATGGCGGTATGAGTGAGAATAAATCGGCAACGCTGGTGAGCAGCCAGGATGCCGCTGAAAAGAACTTTTCCACTGAGAATAAAATCTCTGGTGGCTGTGTCAAATGTGGCTGCGAGGCGCTGATTCATTACCATTATGATTCCGGCAAGCCTGTTCCTGATGCGCCCTTCGTGCTGACCGACAGTAACGGCAGTCAGATTAATGGCCGGACCGACGCTGACGGTCTGTGTCTGATTTATGACATGGGATGTGGAACGTTTGAGCTGTTGCTGGATGAAGGTTCAGACATCTTTGAACCGGAAAAGGCAGAGACAAATAACCCGGTACTGCAGGACAATCCTGAATATGCCCGCCTGGCGGGGGAGTATTTCACGTTGTACCTGCTGCTGCGCCAGCAGGGGTTACTTGCATACGATGCTGAGGACAGCAGCGATAAACAGGTGACGGTCAATGATACCGGCTGGCTGGGCGGGATATTCACCTCCGTACCGGAAAATTACCGTGACGCGTACGTGCGATTCCGGCAGCTCGACCGGCAGGTTAATCAGGGCAATATCGCGCTCAAACAGGCCATTAATACCATTCACCACCGTCTGGCCGCCGAAGTGGCTGACCAGGTGGGGGATGGTAACACGGCGCTTTTGTTGTTCTGCCAGATTGCCCTTGGCTTTGTGCCCGTGGTGGGGCAGGCCATCGATTTTTATGCCATCGGTGAATGGGCATGGGACAGCTGGAAACACCCTGATACCCTGAATGACCCGCTTCATATTGCTGATGGTGTGCTGTGCGCCATCGGGTTTATCCCCGGACTGGGGGATGCCATCAAAGTCTCTGGTCGGGCCATTCTGCGCGGCCTGGAAAAATCCCATCTGCTCAATTCCGGTGATATCCAGTTTGCCATTCGCACTATCAGGGGGTTATCGGATGGCAATCTGGTGAAGGGGTTGAGCTATCTGCAGGGGCAGCTTAAGCATTATGGCGCGCAGGCCCGGGCGTTGTTATCGGAAATACATACCGCGCTGTCAAAAACGCTGACGGACGCGACCAGTAATAGCTGGATTGTGCAGATGATCCACGCGGAGTTTCGTGCGCTGGTGGATGCGCTGGAACGACTTATTGAAAAATTTGATGCTTCAGTGGCGTACATCACGGCCCGGTTTGATGAGTTTGTTTCGAAAGTGGTTACCCGTGTATCGGATTCTGCACGCCCTAAAGGCAGTTATGAACGCAAAAATGCCGAAGGGATATCAGCGGCAACGGTATCGGTGAATGCTGGCCGCAACCGGGGCGAAGTCGTGGATAACACCCGGCTTGAGCAGGACGCGCTGAAAAAGGATGAGACCTGCCTGGCCTCCAGCAAACATTGCCAGACGGAAGGTGAGCCGGTCGATATGGCGACCGGGGCAGTCGTGGACTGGCGTACCGACTTTACGGTCCCTGGATTCTTCCCGCTGGAATTACGCCGTTTCTATCGCTCCACCGGCGAGCGTCATTCTGGCCTTCTGGGTTCACTCTGGCGCTGTCAGTGGGATATGCATCTGACCCTGGATAACGGGCTGATTACGCTGCTGGATGGCGAGTTCAACCAGCATGTCTTTGCTTCGCCGGATGAAGGTCAGCATCAGCGGGCGGCTTCCGGTCCCGAATGGCGGCTAAGTCGCGAACAGGGGAAACTCCAGCTACGCCATGTTGACGGCGTCCGCTATGAGTTTGAGTATGCCCAGGGGAAACAGCTCAATCTGACGTCGATGGAAGATCGGGCGGGTAACCATATTACTCTGCTGCGTGACCGCGGAACGTTACGCTGGATCGTGCTGCCGGATCGGCGTCTGATTTTTGCTGAAACTGAGCATAACCGACTCACCACGCTGAGACTGTGCGATAAGGATAAAAACGCGGTCAAAACGCTGGCAACGTATCGCTATGATGCGCAGGGGCATCTGCTTGAAGTGCGTGCCGGTGAGGGACGGAGTTTTGATTATCGTTATTCACCTGAAGGCTGGATGATCCGATGGAACGATCTGTCGCAAACGTGGGTGGAGCATACTTACGACAGCCGGGGGCGTGCGCTTACCGACAGAACATCCGGCGACTACTGGCGTGGACGGTATGTCTGGGATGATGAGACCCTCACCGGCCACTACCATAATGGCTTCGGTGGTGTGGTGAGCTACACCCGGGACCACAGAAATAACATCCTCTGTCGTCGTCAGGCTGACGGTGGGGAAACCCGTTTTGAATGGCTGGACGGCGAGCTTGCGGCACAAACTGACCCGCGGGGCAACCGCACAGAATATAAGAGAAATTCGTGGGGGCAGGTCGTTGCCGTCACCCATCCGGATGGTACAAGCCAGCGTTATGATTACGACGACGAAGGTGTATTGCAGACATATACCGATCCCTGTGGTGCGGTCTGGCAGTATGAGCATGACCAGCAGGGGCTGCTATTGGCAGTCCAGGATCCGGAGAGCCGGCGCCAGGAACAACGCTGGACAGAACGGGGACAGCTGGCCTCCCTGCTTTCGCCGGACGGTCGGGAACAGCACTGGCAGTATAACGAGCACGGGCTGACAGAGCGTATTGAATCGACAGGCATACCTCCGGTGCAATTTCACTACGATAAACAATATCGTCTTATTGAACGCCGGATCGTTCCGGAAAACGGGAAAATACTGTTTCGCCGCTGGGAATATAAGGGAAGCAGTGAAACGCCCTGTCTGGTGCGTTATGAAAATAGTACTGAAAGTCATCTGAAATGGGATACAGAGGGCAATCTGACTTCCGTGCGTGACGCGCTGGGGCTGGTGCACCGTTACACCTGGGGGGCGTTTGATAATCTTACCGGGATAACTAACCCGGAGGGGGCCTCCGTCCGGATTCACTATAACGCGGAAGCTGAGTTTGCAGGCGTTACCAACAGTCATGGTCAGAAGTGGGTATACCGGTTTGACGCCTGCGGTCGGTTATCCGAAGAGCGACATTATGACGGAAGACTGTACCGGTACGAATACGATGTCTGCGGGCAGCTCAACGCCCGCCATGCACCGGATGGCAGCGTGTTGCGTTATGGCTACGATAAGGTCGAGCGTCTCAGTGACATCACGGCTTATCGTGCAGAGGGAGAGCAGGAAAGCATCACAACGTTCAGCTATGATGCCGCAGGGCGGTTGCTGAAAGCCGCAGGCGCAGATGCAGTGGTGGAGTACGAGTGGAGCCCGTCGGGCAGGATAGTCTGTGAGCGTGTAAACGGGCAGGAGATTCGTTCTGTTTACGATGAGACCGGTCAGCGCATCGCCGCCAGCGGTTTGCTGAAAGAGCTGGGGCTAAGCTGGCGCCAGGGGCGTCTGGCTGCGCTGTCGGTGGGGAGTCATCAACCGCTGACGTTCAGCCATAATGAGGCTGGTTTGGAGCAACGGCGCAGCAACGGTCAGGGATTCTCGCTTCGACATGAATGGAGTGACACCGGACTGCTGGTGCGTCAGTCTCTGGCGCCGGACGGTGGTCGGGTGAATGACGTGCTGGAGCGCCGATACCGGTACGATGTGCTGGGCCGTTTGGTGGGCATGGACGACAGCCACTGGGGAAACCGGGAGTTCAGACTGAATGGCACCGGGCAGATAACTGGAGAGCGTGACGGGCGAGGAGAGCGCAGAAAGCCCAGAGTGTTTGCGTATGACAGCGAACTGAATCTGAAGGAAATTCAGTCACTGGTTGCCGGTAAAGCGCC
>NZ_QFXN01000158.1:0-854 GCF_003144775.1 Enterobacter sp. CGMCC 5087
ACTGCATCAGTTCGTCACGGGTTAAGGGACGGTCGCGGCGGATCTGGTTTGTCCGCCCGAAGCGGCTGGCTAATCGCATTGTTAATTCCTTATGGTTGATTTAATGGCATAAACAAAAAGGCCATGCGCCCCAAAGGGAACATGGCCTGTTGGTGTGGTTGCTGGTGGGATTAATTTCTGGTGAATGTGTTTTTTGGTATACCGTGGCTGAGCAGGTAGCGGTTAAACCACTCCCCGGCATTGTCTTCAAAATTCCACGCTCGCCAGATCAACTGACCCTCGCTGTCGCGAATAACCAGCCGAAAATGCGTCCCCTGGTCATCTTCAATAGCGACGTTCTGGTACGCCGCCACGATGGTCTCAGCCTGTTTTCGGGTAAACGTGCCTTCGGGCAGTAACGGACTGTCGGTGTTGAGCATCGTCATCTCCTGATAAGCGTCATAAAACAAAATGCCCCGCTCAGTGAGCAGGGCATCAGTGGGTTAAATGTGTAGCGATGAGTTGCAGTATCTGCTCCATCAGGGCCGCGACTAAGGCACCTGCGAGCAGGGTTGCCGCCTGTCTGGCGATATAAATGCTGTCCTCGTCGTAACCTTCTTCGCGGAAGTGGTCTTCCACAAACTGTTGTGCCCTGTTGTTGGCGCACCACGTCAGCACCTGACGCAGGGCGCTGAGCATCATTTTCAGTAATGTCATTGGGTTAAATCTCATGGGGAGAGCACCCGGACGGATTTGGGGCATTCTGGGATGCCCCTGCCGGGTAAATAAGAGAGGAACGATGTTACTGCGGTGACGGCGATTCCGGCGGCACGGGGACCTGACCGTGAATAATCCGGTGTTTCGCCAGCGCCTGC